>DATNNU010000140.1:0-2579 GCA_035601675.1 Steroidobacteraceae bacterium
ATCCGGTAATTTTTTACTGCTGTCCAAATGCCGCGTCTGCACGCTGGTGAACATCACCACATGTCTTTCAGGCGCGCTGAGACGTCGAGCGTCGACGTCCGCGCGTCGCCCAGTGGCGTGGCCTCGCCGAGCTGGGCGCCATGGAAGGCGGCCTGCTGCATGGTCTTGAGCAACTTCTCGCTCATGAAGCGGCTGCGACCGCCGTAGACATGCGCGTCGCCGGTCTTCGGCTGCTGCGTCACAGGGAATTTCAGCGGTACGCACAGCTGCAGCTCATTGCGCGCGCGGGTCATGGCAACGTAAAGCAAGCGCCGCTCCTCGTCGATCAGCTCCGTGCGTCCGGTGGCGAATTCCGACGGGAAGCTGCCGTCGACGACGTTCAGCACATAGACCGTGTCCCACTCCATGCCCTTGGCTGAGTGCACCGTGGACAGCACCAGGTAGTCCTCGTCGAGGGTGGGTGTGCCGGCCAGATCGCTGGTCGCATGCGGCGGATCGAGCGTGAGCTCGGTGATGAAGCGCTCGCGCGAGGGATACTGTCCCGAGAGCTGCTCGAGCTGGTCGAGATCGCCGACCCGAGTGTGCACCTGCTCGTAGATACGCTCGAGCTGCGGCTGGTACCAGTCGCGCACCTGGCGCACCTGCCCCGGCCACGGGCGCTGCGGCTCGGTCAGCGCGTGCAGCAGCGTCTGCAGCTTCGCAAATGCCGCTGCCATCGGCTGCGGTGGCGTATAGCTCTTGAGCGCATTCACCGAACCGTCCTGTGCCTGCAACAGCTCAACGCACTTGCGCGCATTGACCGGCCCCATGCCCGGCAGCAGCTGCAACACGCGAAACGCCGCCAGTGAGTTGCGCAGATTGTCCGCCCAGCGCAGCACCGCCAGCATGTCCTTGATGTGCGCGGCCTCGAGGAATTTCAGACCGCCGTATTTCACGAACGGGATCTTGCGCCGCGCCAGCTCCACCTCGAGCACGTCGCTGGCGCTGGCATTACGGAACAGCACCGCCTGGCGCCTGAGCGGCACGCCCGCTTCGCGCCGCTTGAGTATCTGGCCGCAGACGTACTCGGCCTGGCCCGCCAGGTCGTCCACGGTGGCATACAGCGGTTTGCCGCCGGCGCCCCGCGTTGACAGCAGGTGCTTGCGATGCTGGCGCGGCGCATCGGCCATCAGCGCATTCGCGGCGTCGAGCAGTCCCTGGGTCGAGCGGTAGTTCTGCGCCAGCGTGACGATTTCCGCGCGCGGCCGGTAGTGGTCAGGGAATTTCAGGATGTTTTCGACTGCCGCGGCGCGAAACGAATAGATCGCCTGGGCGTCATCGCCCACCACCGTCACCCCGGCGCCGTCAGGCTTGAGGGCGTAGAGGATCTCGGCCTGCAGCCTGTTGGTGTCCTGGTACTCATCGACCAGCACATGATCGAAGTTGGCACCCACATGCTGCGCCAGGCGTGACTCGCCCATCATCATGTGCCAATAGAGCAGCAGATCGTCGTAGTCGAGCAGCGCATAGCGCTGCTTGCGCTCGACATAGCCGCGAAACAGGCGCGTGAGGTCCGCCTCCCAGTCCTTACACCAGGGGAACTGCTGTTCCAGGGTGTCGTGCAGGCTCTTCTGGGTGTTGACGCGCCAGGAATAGATCGCCAGACACGCGTCCTTGCGCGGAAAGCGCTGCTCCTTGGCGGCCAGTCCGAGCTGCGTGCGCAGCTCATCGAGCAGATCGGCCGAATCGCCGCGATCCACCACGGTGAACGAGGGCTCGAGCTTCAGCTGCTGTGCGTAGTGGCGCAGCAGGCGATTGCCGATCGAATGAAACGTGCCGGCCCATACCAGCCGCTGCAGCATCGCCTGCGCCCTGTTGCCCAGCGTGTCGCCCAAAGCCTCGCGCACGATGTCGTGCGCTCGCCGGCGCATCTCGGAGGCCGCGCGGCGCGTGAAGGTGAGCAGCAGCAGCCGCGCCGGGTCGACGCCGTGCACGACCAGTTGGGCGACGCGGTGAGCAATGGTGCTGGTCTTGCCGGTCCCGGCGCCGGCGATGACCAGCAACGGTCCGGCCCGCCAGCCGTTGTCGCCGGTCGGCTCACCGTAGGTGGCGGCTTTTTTCTGCGCCGCATTGAGAACGTCGAGGTGCGAAACGGCTGGCATCGGCGCGAAATATAATGCACAGCGGGTCTGTTGGTGCGGCAAACTTCGGCCGGCATCGTGTTGCGCAAAACGTTAAGCTCTTGAAATGAGTGTCGAAAAAGTGCGCACCGTATTTCGTGGCCGGGTCATCACTGTCAACCTCGAGACGGTGCGGCTGCCCAATGGGCATGTCAGCGAGCTGGAGATCATCCATCACCCCGGGGGCGCGGCGATCGTGGCGATCGACGCCGCGGGCAAGGTCTGTCTGATCAGGCAGTACCGGCATGCCGCCGGCGGGTGGGTGTGGGAGCTGCCGGCCGGAAAGCTCGAAGCCCGGGAACCACCGCTGGAAACCGCCCGCCGTGAATTGAGCGAGGAGTCCGGAACCACCGCACAAAACTGGCAATCGCTCGGGATCTATATCAGCTCGCCCGGGGTTTTCACCGAATTCGTGCACTT
>DATNNU010000141.1:0-2541 GCA_035601675.1 Steroidobacteraceae bacterium
GGGCGATAGCGGCCCCGGTATTCCGCATGAAGACCGGGCCCGGATCTTCGACGCGTTCTATACCGGTCGCGCCCCAGGCGGGCACGTGCGCGGCACCGGCATCGGATTGTCGGTGGTCAACGAGTTCGTCAATGTGCACCAGGGCACCGTCGAGATCGTCGATGGCGAGGTTCCAGGGGCGCATTTCCGCATCCGCATGCCGCTACGTGTAGCGCCGCTGGACGCGCTGAAGAAGCAGGCCGATGCCGCGTAGCTGCCGCATCCTGCTGCTCGCGCTCGCTCTGGGCGGCTGCACCGGCCTGACGACGCGCTCGCCTCCGCCGCCGCAGCGCAACGACAGCGTCGCTGAAGACCGCGACGCCGCCGCCGCGGTAGTGATGGGAAATACCTTCCAGACCATGCAGCGCCTGTCGCAGGCGCCGGCCGCCGAGCAGGCCGAGTTGCTGGCCGCGGCGCGTGCGGGCTACGAGCGCTCACCGCAAGGGGGCGCGCAACTGCGCTATTCTCTGCTGCTGGCCACACCCGGGCATCCGGGCCGCGATGCACCCAAGGCACAGGTGCTGCTGCGCCAACTGGTGGCGCAACCGGAGATGCTGGTGCCGATCGAGCGCGCGGTCGCGCTGGTGGAACTCGCTCAGCTCGATCGCGAGCTCGGTCTTAAGGCCGACAATGATCGCATGCAGGCCGATGCTCAACGTGGCGATCACGAGCGCGCGATGGCCGCCGCCCAGCGGCGCCTGCAGGCCGAACTCGATGAAAACGCGAAGCTCCGCAAGCAGCTCGAGGATGCCCAGGCCAAGCTCGATGCCGTCGCCAACATCGAACGCAATCTGAGCGATCGCAAAAACCCGCCGGGGGGACGCCCACAGTGAATCAAGCTCCCAAACGCAAAGCACGCATCCTGATCGTCGATGACGATCCGGGGCTGCTGCGCTTGCTGACGATTCGTCTGCGTGCCGAGCAATATGAAGTCGAGCCGGTGGAGAACGGCGTGCTGGCGCTCGCCGCCGCGTTGCGCTTCCGTCCGGATCTGGTGATCTCAGACCTGCGTATGGACGAACTCGACGGCATCGGCCTGCTCAAGGAGCTGCAGAGTCGATGGCCGGGTCTCAAGGTCATTCTGCTGACCGCGCACGGTACCATACCCGATGCGGTGCAGGCGACGCAGATGGGAGCCTTTGGCTTCCTGACCAAGCCGGTCGAGAAGCAGGAACTGCTCGATCAGGTGCAAAAGGCGCTCAAGATATCCGGCTTCGTCGACACCGATCAGGACTGGCGCGCCGATTTTATTACCCGCAGCCCGCTGATGGAGGAAAAGCTGGCGCAGGCCCACATGGTCGCGGGCACTGATGCGCGGGTGCTGATTACCGGCGAGAGCGGCACCGGCAAGGAATTGCTGGCGCGCGCGATCCACAAGGCGAGTCCGCGCCGCAATCGTTCGTTTGTGTCGATCGATTGCAGCGCCATGGACGAACTCACGCTTGAAAGCGAGCTGTTTGGTCACGTCAAGGGCGCATTCGCCGGTGCCACCAGCGAGCATCGCGGTGTTTTTCAGAGCGCCGAGGGCAGCACGCTGCTGCTCGGCGAAATCGGCGACCTGCCGATGCGCCTGCAGGTGCAGCTATTGCGCGTGCTGCAGGAGAATCAGATCCGCCCGATGGGCAGCAACCAGGCGATTGCGACCAATGTACGGCTGATCTCCTCCACGCACAGCGACCTGCAGCGCCTCGTTGCCGCCGGACAGTTCCGCGAGGATCTCTACTACCGCCTTAACATCGTCCACATCGAGATGCCATCGCTGAATCGGCGCCGCGAGGATATCGCGGTTCTGGTGGCGCATTTCCTGGCCGGGATCACGCGCGACAGCGGCAGCCACAAGATCTACGCGCCCGAAGCGGTGGAGCTGCTCGCGACCAGCGACTGGCCGGGTAACGTGCGCCAGCTGCAGAATGTCGTGCGGCAGAATGTCGCGCTGACGCAGACGCCGATCATTCCGGTGGAACTGGTCCAGCAGTCGCTCGGCGGCACGCACGGCAGCAAGTTGCCCTCGTTCGATGAGGCACGCGAGGAATTCACCCGCAGCTATCTGTCGCAGATTCTGCAGATTACCAGCGGCAATGTGAGTCAGGCCGCGCGGCTCGCCAAGCGCAATCGTACCGATTTCTACAAACTGCTCGGCAGGCACCAGCTGGTGCCGGACGACTTCAAGAGCAGGTAAGCAAGGCCGGCGCCACTGGCAGCAGCGGATCGCGGCGTCAGCCGTAGAACGCAGCGATTCGATCGACCACGTACTGTATCTGTTCCTGCTCCAGCTCGGGGAAGATCGGTAGTGCCAGAACCTGCCGCGCCGCTGCGTCGGACATCGGAAAGTCGTCGGCGCCGTAGGCCAGATAGGCGAAGCACTGCTGACGGTGCAGCGGCACCGGATAATAGATTTCCGTGCCGACGCCCTGCTCGCCCAGGAATTGCCTTAGTTCGTCGCGCCGCGGCGCGCGGATCACGTATTGATTCCAGGTATGGCGATATCCGGGAGTCGCCGCC
>DATNNU010000142.1:0-2896 GCA_035601675.1 Steroidobacteraceae bacterium
CGGGCAAGATTGTCCTGGATACCGGCAATCCGTACCCCGAGCGCGACGGCGATATGGCGCTCCAAGCGCGCAAAAAAGGTACCGGTGTGGCCTCGGCTGAGTTCCTGCCGGGCGTGCGGCTGGTGCGCGCGTTCAACGCCATCAACTATAAGGATCTGGCGAACGAAGCCCATCGCGCCGGTGAGCGGGTCGCGATACCGCTGGCGGGCGATGATTCGCACGCGCTCGCGGTGGCATCCCAGC
This sequence comes from Steroidobacteraceae bacterium, assembly GCA_035601675.1. Lineage (GTDB taxonomy): Bacteria > Pseudomonadota > Gammaproteobacteria > Steroidobacterales > Steroidobacteraceae > FEN-1191. The sequence goes on from DATNNU010000142.1 coordinate 244, forward strand.
TGGTCAAGGACGCAGGTTTTGAGCCGGTGGTGGTTGGGCCGCTGTCGAGCGCGAAGCGCTTCGACGTCGGCACGCCGGTGTACGTGCAGCTGCTGACGGCCAGGCAGTTGCGAGCGCGGCTCGGGCTCTAGGGGTTCAAGCGCCGAACGCGTCGGCGCGAATGGACTGATACCAGCGCTGCGCTTCGCGCGCCTGCTGCGCGCCCGCGCCCGCGCTGGCACCGGTGGCTGCGGACGCTGCCGGCGATTCCAGCGCGACAATCCTGCCATCCTGAGCAGTAAAGCGGCCGTGGATCGCGATCGCGCGCTGCGGGTCGAGCATGCTGTAGCACACGCTGTCGAACGCCGGCGTCTTGACCTCGCGACCGGCCAGCAACGCTACGATTGCGCTGGCGCATTGCCTGGCATGGCTGGCGGCGGCGGAGGCCGACTTCGGCATCGCATCGGCGATGCAGGCGTCGCCAATCACATGGACATGGCTGATCAACTGCGATTCAAACGTAGTGGCTGCTATCGGGCACCAGCCGTGATCGGACGCCAGGCCGGCGTCGGCCGCGATCTGCCCCGGCGCCTGCGGCGGAATGATGTTGGCGACCGCCACCGGGTGGGCGGCGCTGCTGGTGTACAAGGTCATGCTCGCGGCGTCGACGCGCACCACGGCGCCATCCTGGGTCGGTGCTATCCACTCGATCATGCCCGGATACAGCGACTGCCAGGCGTCAGTGAACACATCCTGTCGCGGAAAGTGATTGTTGGCGTCGAAGATCAACACCTTCGAACGCGGTTTGTGTTGCGACAGAAAGCGCGCAATCAGGCTGGCGCGCTCGTAAGGGGCCGGCGGACAGCGCATCAGGCCCGAAGGCACGCTGATCGCGACCACGCCACCATCGTCCATCGCGCGCAACTGGCGCGCCAGGCGCCGCGTCTGAGCACCGGCCTGCCAGGCGTGCGGCATGGTCTGCGCCGCGGCCTCGTCGTAGCCTTCGATCCTGTTCCACAGCAATCGGATGCCCGGTGCGACCACCAGGCGGTCGAATGGCAGCGCCCGCCCGCCCTCGAGCCGAACGCTGCGCCTGCCGGGATCGATGGTGGCGACGCGCGCGCGGATCAGCTTGATGCCGGCGCGCGTCACGCCATCGCGCGACACGGTGATCGATGCCATGTCCCGCAGGCCTACCAGCACCTCATTGCTCATCGGACAGGTGGCGTAGCGCTCGACCGGATCGATCAGCGTGACGTCGATCATGGGATCGAGACGCCGCAGATGCAGCGCGCAGGTCGAGCCGGCAAACCCGGCGCCGACAATCACCACGCGCCCTGTTGTCCTTGCGCGCGGGCTGTCGGCCCGGCTTAAGCCGGACACGCCATAGACGGCGGCCAGCGCCGTCATCTGCAGCCAGCGACGGCGCCCGATCACTCCCATTCCATCTGCTGATAAACGCGCGCTACATTGCGCGGATGCGTGCTGTCCCAGAGCAGCCACTTCGTCATTTCAGCCGTCGCGGCATGCGCCATGGCATGCTGCATCGAGCCGCCCTGCGCGAGCTCGTCATGCACCCCGTCGATCAGCGCACGCAGGTAGCGCCGCTCCGGATCCAGGGCCGAAGGCAGGTCGGTGGTGACCGGACCATGACCCGGCACGGCGCGCGCGACCTGCAGCCGCGCGAGTTCATCGATTACGGTTAACCAGCCGCTGGCGCTACCGTCCACGGCCGGCAGGCGATCGCGAAACAGCAGGTCGCCAGTCCACAGCGTGCGGCTGCGATCATCGAACACCGTGAGATCGCAATCGGTATGGGCCGTCGGCCATGCCCGCAGGCTCAGCTGACGGCCACCCAGATCGAGCTCGAGTGCCTGCTCGACCGATGTGTCGGGCGCGATGATCTGGGTCGCGCTCGGCGGCTGGTCGAGATCCTGCGGGAAATGCTGCAGAAAGTAGTCACGACTGCGCGCCATCGCCGCCGCCAGCGCCGAATGTCCGACAAATTTCGGCCGGTCTTGCTGGAATGCCGCATTGCCAAGCACATGATCGACATGCACGTGAGTGTTGATGACGTAGCAGATAGGCAGCCGGGTGTGCTGCCGGATCACGGCGCGCATGGCGCGGCCGATCCGCACCGAGCCGCCGGTATCGATCACGGCGACGCAGCGCTGGCCGACGATGAAACCGATATTGGCGATGTCGTCATGACCCGCAGCATCGAGCGCCAGCTGCTGTCCGAGGTGTACGAACACGCCGGGCGCCAGCTCGCGGATCGTGAAAGCCGGCTGGTTCGCGCTTGTGTCTGCGCTCGCGCCTGCGCTCGCGTGCAGCATGACGCCGGCCAACGGCCAGATCAGCGCCCGCAGGTAAAACGCGCGCGGTGCTGGCAGCAGGATCGCTCTCTGCAGCATCTCAACGAGTGCCGCCAGCTCCCGTCGCCGTGCTGGTCGCGGCGCTCGCGGCCACGGTGCCGCCCCAGCTGGCGTTGAAGTGCGCCTCTTTGGAGTCGACGATGTCCACCACGATCGGCGCCGGCAGCGGCCGGTCGGACGCGATGCGCAGCGTCGGATTCTCGCTCAGCGAGATGCCGGTGTCGGCCTCGAGCAGCGTGCGGCCATCGGTGCTGAAGCGGATATGCGAGACGTAATGCGAGGGAATCGGCTCGCCGCTG
>DATNNU010000143.1:0-10667 GCA_035601675.1 Steroidobacteraceae bacterium
ACAACAGCAGGTAGCGGCCGCGTGTGAACTCGTCAGGCACCGCATACGGCTCGTCGAGTTCCTTGGAAGCCATACCGGCGACCAGGCCGCCCCATTCGCAGCTGCGCAGCATCTCGTCGCTGGCCAGCAGGTCGAGCTTGATCACCTGAGTATCGCTGTGAGTGCTGCTGTTGCCGACTTTGCCGAGCACGCCACCGAGCGCGCCCTTGGCGGTCATGGCCGAGATCGCCTTGACCGCGGCCGCAACATCGATCAGCAGCGCCGCAAGATCGCTCGCGCCCTCGACGCGATCAGACTGCTGGATCAGAAACTTAGAAAGCGTGGTGCGTCCAAGATGCATGGTCGGGACTCCTTATCCTTTAATCCGGTCTTTCAATCTGGGCTCTGTGCGGCCGCGATCTGGAACACGCGGCTGGCACGGATGTCGGACTCGGCGATGGTCGTCAGATCCTCGGGAGTGAACTCCCGATCCTTGTCGGCGAACAGGCGGCTCGCCTGGCGCAGCCGCGCGCGATCGAGCGCGTTGCGCACGCTGCGCGCATTGGCGAAGTGCTCCTGGACGATCCGGTAGCCGATGTATTCCTCGAACGCCTCGCGGCCGCCGGCACCGAAGCGGTAGTTCTGCTGCTCGAGCATCCGGTCGGCGATGCGCAGCAGATCGCTCTGCGGGTAGTCTGGAAAATCCAGGTGATGCGCGATGCGCGAGCTCATGCCGGGGTTGGAGCGAAAGAAGGTGTCCATTCGATCCTTGTAACCGGCCAGGATCACCACCAGGTCATCGCGCTGGTTCTCCATCACCTGCAGCAGGATCTCGATCGCCTCCTGGCCGTAGTCGCGCTCATTCTCGGGACGGTAAAGGTAGTAGGCCTCGTCGATGAACAGCACGCCGCCCATCGCCTTCTTTACGACTTCCTTGGTCTTGGGGGCAGTGTGGCCGATGTACTGTCCGACGAGGTCGTCGCGCGTCACAGCGACCAGGTGGCCTTTGCGCACGTAGCCTAGCCGATGCAGGATCTCCGCCATGCGCAGCGCCACTGTGGTCTTGCCGGTGCCGGGATTGCCGGTGAAGGACATGTGCAGGCTCGGTGCCTGCGCCTGCAATCCGAGGTTCATGCGCAGCTTGTCGATCACCAGCAGCGCGGCGATATCGCGGATCCGGGCCTTGATCGGCGCCAGCCCGATCAGATCATGCTCGAGTTCATCCATCACCGCGCCGGCCTGACTCTGCGAGAGTACCTGGTTCACGGTGCGCATCGCGCTCGCGTCCATCGCGGGCACGTTGGACCCCCGCGCTGCGCTAGCGTCCGCCGCTGCTGCCGCGGTCGGCGGCGTTGCGCCCGGGATGGTGTACAGCGGTGAGCGCATGTCAGGCGACCCTGCTCGCCGGCGTGAGGAGGCGCAGCTCGATGCGCATCGCCTCGATCACCGCCCGGTAATCCTTGCTGCCGAAGATCGCGCTGCCGGCAACAAAGGTGTCGGCGCCGGCATCGGCCACGCGGCGGATGTTCTCCACTTTGATCCCGCCGTCCACTTCGAGCCGGATGTCGCGGCCGCTGGCGTCGATCAGCTTGCGCGCACGTTCCGTCTTGCGCAGCGCCGACTCGATGAAGCTCTGGCCGCCGAATCCGGGATTGACGCTCATGATGAGCACCAGGTCTATCCTGTCGATCACGTACTCGAGCACCGCGAGCGGTGTCGCCGGATTGAAGGCAAGACCTGCCTGGCAACCCGCGGCCTTGATGATCTGCAGCGTGCGATCGATATGGCTTGATGCTTCCGGGTGAAAGCTGATGACGTCGGCGCCGGCGGCGGCAAACGCAGCGGCCAGCGCGTCCACCGGCTGCACCATCAGGTGCACGTCGAGCATCGCCTTGCCGCCGTCGCGCTTGACGCAATGAGGCTTCAGCGCCTGCGCCACCATCGGGCCGATGGTCAGATTCGGCACGTAGTGGTTGTCCATGACGTCGAAGTGGATCCAGTCGGCACCGGCAGCCAGCACGTCCCTGACTTCCTCGCCCAGGCGGGCGAAATCGGCGGACAGAATCGATGGAGCTATGCGATACATGGTGGGCGCCTCATTAACCGGTGTATTAGCCGCTGTCGCGTTCGCCTTCCGGCGCATCGGTGGCGTAGCTGTGCACCGTGTAGCGCATGCTGCGGCCGTGCGATTCCTGACGCACCAGCCCGAAGCCTGGTTCGTGTGCCGGCCGGTTGACGATAAAGCTCATCACGATGCTCTCGACCCCGCGCGTGGAGTCGAACGCCATGAGCCGGATGTAGTGCTTGGGGAATGTCTTGCGGCAGTTGTGCAGCTCCAGCATTACGCCGGCGGCGTCCTTCAGATCGAACATCGGCATGCCGAACATTTCCCAGTAGGTGTTTCTCGGGTGCGGATCGTCGGTGTACTCGACGCTCCAGGCGTAGCCTTTATTCAGGCCGTACTCGATCTGTAGCGAGATTTCCGCATCGGTAAGATCGGGCAGGAAACTAAATTGTCCCTGGGTGATGCGGCCTGCCGGGTTGGTCATCATGCTGGCGGTCTCCTTCGCAAATCAGGTCGACGCGGCCGCGATGGCCGTGTAGTCGGAGGTATCGGTGGAGGCGTAGTTGAAGCTGATCTCGCCCCAGGTATCGAGCGCCTGCTGCAGCGGGCTGCAGAACTTCGCCGTCTGGCGCAGGATCTCCGGGCCCTCGTTCTTGATGTCGCGGCCCTCGTTGCGCGCCTTGACCATCGACTCGAGCGCCACGCGATTAGCCACGGCGCCGGCCTGAATACCGGCCGGGTGGCCGATGGTCCCGCCGCCGAACTGCAGCACCACGTCGTCGCCGAACAGATCGAGCAGCTGGTGCATCTGGCCGGCGTGAATGCCGCCCGAGGCGACCGGCATCACCTTGCGGATGTCGGCCCAATCCTGGTCGAAGTACAGGCCGCGCGGCAGATCCTGGCGGGTGTAACTGTCGCGGCAGACATTGTAGTAACCCTGCACGGTCATCGGGTCGCCCTCGAGCTTGCCGACCGCGGTGCCGGTGTGCAGATGGTCGACACCGGCCAGTCGCAGCCATTTGGCGATGACACGAAAGCTGACGCCGTGATTCTTCTGCCGTGTGTAGGTGCCGTGGCCGGCACGGTGCATGTGCAGGATCATGTCGTTCTTGCGGGCCCAGTTGGACATGCTCTGAATCGTGCTCCAGCCGACCACCAGGTCGATCATGATCACGACCGAGCCCAGGTCCTTGGCGAATTCAGCTCGCTCGTACATGTCCTCCACCGTGGCGCCGGTGACATTCAGGTACGATCCCTTGACCTCGCCGGTGGCCGCGCTGGCCTTGTTGACCGCGTCCATCACATAGAGAAAGCGGTCGCGCCAATGCATGAACGGCTGCGAGTTGATGTTCTCGTCGTCCTTCATGAAATCCAGGCCGCCCTTGAGTCCTTCGTAGACCACGCGGCCATAATTGCGTCCCGACAGGCCGAGCTTGGGCTTGGTGGTGGCGCCGAGCAGCGGCCGGCCGAATTTGTCGAGCCGCTCACGCTCGACGATCAGGCCGGTCGGCGGACCCTTGAAGGTCTTGACGTAGGCGACCGGGATGCGGATGTCCTCCAGGCGCGCGGCCTTGAGCGGCTTGAAGCTGAACACATTGCCAATCAGGCTCGCGGTCATGTTCGCGATCGAGCCCTCTTCGAACAGGATGATGTCGTACGCCACCCAGGCAAAAAATTGGCCGGGGATATTGGGCACCGGCTCGACCTTGAAGGCCTTGGCGCGATAGCTGTCGCAGGCCGTCAGCCGATCGGTCCACACCACCGTCCAGGTGGCGGTGCTCGACTCACCGGCCACCGCCGCCGCGGCCTCGACCGGATCAACACCGTCCTGCGGCGTGATGCGAAACAGGCAAATCGTGTCGGTGTCCTTGGGCACGTAGTCCGCGTCCCAGTACCCCATCTGGCGGTACTTGAGCACGCCGGCGCTGTAGCGCTTTTTGGCGTCCTTGATGACGCCTTGTCCTGATTTTTCAATCGCTTGTGCCATCATGTGGTCTCGGTTTCGTTTGTGTCCGAGCCACTCTAGGGCTGTTGATTATTCAGGTACAGTCATTTATTGTTATCTCGACGTTAAGAATATCTGAATGAAGAACGCGACCCTCCGCCAGTTGCGGGTATTCGCCGCCGTCGCACGGCACCTGAGCTTTGTCCGGGCCGCCGAGGAACTGGGCCTGACTGCCCCCGCGGTCTCGATGCAGATCAAGGACCTGGAGATCGAGGTCGGCTTGCCGCTGTTTGATCGCTCGAGCCGCAAGGTCTCGCTGACGATGGTCGGAGAATATGTGCTGGCGCATACGCGGCGCGTGCTGGCTGCCGTGCGCGACGCCGAAGACATGGTGGCGCGCTTTCGCGGACTGCAGACCGGGGTGCTCGACGTCGGTATGGTCAGTACCGCCAAGTACTTCGTGCCGCGCATGCTGGCGAAGTTCCGCGACGAGCATCCGGGCATCGACATCCGACTTCAGGTTTGCAACAACCGCGAGCAGGTAGTGTCGCTGATGCAGCAGGGCAGCGTTGAACTCGCGATCATGGGCCGGCCGCCGAAGGAATGGCCCACGCGCGCCGAGCCGTTTGCGATGCACCCGCACGTGCTGGTCACCTCGATCGAGCATCCGTTCGCGCACACCGAGAAGGTCCCCGCGAGCGCTTTGATCGGCGAAGGCTTCATCGTGCGCGAGCCCGGCTCGGGCACGCGCGCCGCGCTCGATGAGTACATGCAGGCGCACCAGATGAGCCCGCGGGTAGTGATGCAGATGTCGAGCAACGAGGCGATCAAGCAAGCCGTGATGGCCGGCATGGGCGTGGCACTGCTGTCGCTGCACACGATTGGTCTCGAACTCGATCATCGACTGATCGCCACGCCCGAGTGCGAGGGCCTGCCGGTCATGCGCCGCTGGCACGTGGTGAACAATCTGGCCAAGACGCTCTCGCCGGCCGCGGAAGCATTCCGCTACTTCATTCTCGAGCGCGGCGAAGCGTTTCTGGCCAAGCACTTCGCGCAGCATCAGGGCTCCTCGCCGGGCCGCTGAATGGCGCGGCGCGCACGCGCAGTCAGGTTTCGATCAGCCCCTGGCGCACGGCGATCAGAGTCAGTTCCGCCTGATTCGAAGCAGCCAGCTTCTGCTTGATGTTGTACAGGTGCGTGCCGATGGTGCTGGGACTCAGGTGCAGCGTCTCGGCAATCTGATTCACCGAGACGCCTCGGGCAAGAAGCACAAAGACTTCGAATTCGCGCGGCGATAGCTGCTCGATCGGATTGCGATCGCCGGTGACGTCCTGAACCGCCATCAGCTGGGCAATCGAGGCATCGATATACATGCGTCGTGCGGCCACGGTGCGGATCGCCTCGATCAGTGTCTCGGGCGCGCTGCGCTTGGACAGATAACCCAGCGCTCCGGCCTTGAGCACCCGCTTCGGGTGACTCGCATCGGCGTGCGCCGAGAGCGCGAGGATGCGTGCGCTGCTATCGCGCGCAATGATGCGCTTGACCGCCTCGATGCCGCCGATGCCGGCCATCGCCAGGTCCATGACGACCACATCGGGCTTGGCCTCAGGGTACTTCGCGCAGGCCTGCTCGCCGCTGTCGGCCTCCGCCACCACCTGTATGTCCTCCGCGGCCTGCAGCAGCAGCCGAAAGCCGGTGCGCACTACCGCGTGATCGTCTACCAGCATGACGGTCGTCGGCTTCATGCGCCGGCAGCCAGCGGTAATCGCGCCACCACCTGGGTGCCGCCTTCCCGGCCCGCGCCCAGTTCGAATGTGCCGCCCAGCGCGGCGGCGCGCTCACGCATGCCGCGCACGCCGTAATGACCGGGCTGGTCCCAGCTGGCCGACAGGCCCACGCCGTTGTCGTCGACGTGCACCACCAGCTCATCGCGTTCGGTGCCGACCGATACATTGATCCGGCTGGCGGCGGCATGACGCAGCGAATTGATCAGCGCTTCCTGCACGATACGATAGGCACTGGTAGTCACGGCATCGTTCAGCTGCGGCAACGGATCATCGATGTTGAGCCGCATCTCCACCTCCGGATGACGGGTACGCCACTCGCCGGCCAGATCACTCAACGCGTCACCCAGGCCGAAGCTGTCCAGAGCAAACGGCCGCAAGCGCGGAATCATCTCGTGTATCGCGTCGTACATGCGCCCGGCAGTATCGACGATGAGGCGCGCGGCCTCGGTTACCCGCTCATCGTGCTTGTCTGGGCGCTGCAGGATCGACAGACCAATGCTCTTGATCGCGGTGATGGATTGTCCGAGTTCGTCGTGCAGCTCGCGCGCGATACTGCGCCGCTCCTCCTCGATGTGAGCCCGGATCATCTGCGTCAGCTCGCGATTCTCCTGCAGCCGCTGCCGTGCCTCGCTGGCAACTTTCTGCGCCGCGGCGCTGTCCGCCACCGCCTGCGCGGTGCGGTTGAAGGCGAGACTCATGAGCCGACCCTCCTTGCTGGTGAGCGTCGGCAGCCGCGCCTGGTAGTCCCCCTGTTCCATGCGCTGCAATCCCTTGATCACGGTCTGCAGCGGGTGCAGCACACGGCCGGTGAGCCAGAACACCACCACATTGATGACCGCCAGCGCGATCGCGCCGATCCACAGCAGTCGCTCCAGCGCGTCCCAACCATCGAGAACCGCGCGCGAGGAATTTGCCTGGATTACCAGCCGCCCATCGCCGACGCGAATCTCCTGCCGCTGCAGCGGCGGTGACACCAGACCGGCAAACCACTGCGGCGCATCCCGCCCGCGCTTGTAGGTGGAGGGTGGCGAGGAGTAGACCAGCTCGCCCGCGGGGCTATACAGGAACACGTCGTTGGCGCGCACGCGGCCGAGCTCATCCAGAAAGGTCAGCATGCCGCGCAGGCCGGAGACCTCGTAGACCCACGACACGCGCGTGAGAAATTGCGTCGCAACCTGATTCGAGCCCTCGATCTCCTCGCGCACGCTGCTGCGGGTATCCTGAATCTGCTGGTACACCACGGTGCCGATGAACAGGCTCATCAGCACCGCGATAATCAGGTTGATTTGCAGCCGCAGGCTCACGCCACCCCTCCCCGGCCGCCGCGCCGGCACCCGCTCACATTATTCACCGCCGGCATGCTACCGCACTACCGAAGCACGCCGTCCAGGACAGCCGCCCGTCCTGCCGACGGCTCCCGGGCGTCCCACGGCGCCTGCGTCGCCCTGGATTCATGATAATCATGAGGTCGGATTAAAGGTTCCACGGTGGGCACGGGGGCCGGCCGCGGCCACACTGGCAACCGTCGTCCGGCCCTGCCAGACGCGCCAGTCGTTTTCGGGACCCTAGTCTGTCGATGGCTGGTGTTTGATGGCTGATCAACACAAGGAACTTGTATTATGAAATGGGTTACACCTGCCGCTGTCGTGTTGCGTTTCGGAATGGAAATCAACTCGTACATCGCGAATCGTTGATCGGGTTCCGCCCCGGTAACGCCGGGGCGGTCTCCACACAGCCGACCGGCTGCTGTCCTTGCTGATACGAGTGCTGGGTTCGGCTGCCGGTGGGGGCTTTCCGCAGTGGAACTGCAACTGCGGCAATTGCAGTGGTCTGCGCGCCGGAACCCTCAAGGCGCGCCGGCGCAGCCAGTCCTCGATCGCCGTCTCGGTAGACGGCCGCCGTTGGGTGCTGTGCAACGCCTCGCCCGATATTCACCAGCAGATCGCGCAGAATGCCGCGCTGCAACCACACCATGGCGTGCGCGATTCGGGGATCGGCGCGATCATCCTGGTCGATGGCCAGATCGATCATTGCACCGGACTGCTGCTGCTGCGCGAGCACCGGGCACCGCTCGAACTGTGGACCACCGAGACCGTGCGCGAGGATCTGAGCACCGGCCTGCCGATTCTGAACGTGCTGAAGCATTTTTGCGGCGTCCACTGGCATCGCATCCTGGTGGACGGCGCAGAATTCGAGATCCCGGCGCTGCCGGGGCTGACGATCACCGCGCTGCCGGTCGAAGGTAAGCCCGGACCTTACTCGGCGCACCGGGAACATCCACGCGTCGGGGATAACATCGGCCTGATCTTTCGTGACCCGGCCAGCGGGCGGCAGTTGTTTTATTCGCCGGGCCTTGCGGGCATCCCGCCGGCGGTCGAGCAGGTCCTCAACGCCAGCGACTGCGTGCTGGTGGACGGTACCTTCTGGAGTGACGATGAGATGATTCGGATCGGCGTGTCACACAAGCGTGCCCGCGACCTTGGGCACCTGCCGCAGAGCGGCGCCGGCGGCATGGCGGAGCAGCTCGCGCGTCTGCCGCAGCGCACGCGCCGCATCCTGATTCATATCAACAACACCAATCCGATACTCGATGAAGCCGGGCCCGAGCGCGCCGAGCTTGCCGCAGCGGGCATCGAGGTCGCGTATGACGGCATGGAGATCGCACTGTGAGCATCCCGGATGCCGCGTTGGCGCCGTGGAACGCCACGCAGTTCGAGCAGCAGCTGCGTGCCAAGGGGCAGGCCTACCATATTCATCATCCGTTCAACGTCATGCTCAACAGCGGTCGCGCCAGCCGCGAGCAGGTTCGCGGCTGGGTGGCCAATCGCTTCTATTATCAGATCAACATCCCGCGCAAGGATGCTGCGATCCTCGCCAATTGCCCGGACCGCGAGCAGCGTCGCCTCTGGGTGCAGCGCATTCTGGATCACGATGGCACCGAGCAGGATGCAGGCGGCATCGAGGCCTGGCTGCGGCTCGGCGAGGCGGTCGGCCTGACGCGCGATGAACTATGGTCGCTCGAGCACATCGTGCCGGGGGTGCGCTTCGCGGTCGACGCCTATGTGAATTTCGCGCGCCAGCAACCCTGGCAGGAAGCCGTGTGCGCCTCGCTCACGGAGCTGTTTGCCCCGCAGATCCACCGCGAGCGCCTCGCCAGCTGGCCGACGCACTATCCGTGGATCGATTCCGGCGGCCTGCAGTACTTCCGATCGCGCCTGCCGCTGGCCACGCGCGATGTCGAGCACGGACTCAAGGTCACCCTGGACTATTTTCTTACCCGTCAGGCGCAGACGCGTGCCCTGGCCATTCTGCAATTCAAGCTCGACCTGCTGTGGTCGATGCTGGACGCCATTCAACTACGGTGCGGCCTGAACGATGGATAACTCGACACCCCTGCCGCGCGCGTCGTATCCGCGCATCGCAGCTTTGTATCGCTTTCAATGGGAAGCGGCGCAGAATGCCTACGTGCTACTGTTTCCGGAGGGCATGGTGCAGCTGAATGTCGCCGCTGGCGAGATCCTGCGACGTTGCGATGGCAAGCGTTCCGCAGACGAGATTATTGCCGATCTGCGAGCGGAATTTCAGTCCGACGCCATCGATGCGGATGTCGAGGCATTCCTGCGCTCGGCAACGCAGGACGGTTGGGTCGAGTGGCGCGACGCGGTGAGGCCATGAGCGCGCTACCGGCAGGCGCGACGGTGCCGATGTGGATGGTCGCGGAACTGACCTACCGCTGCCCGCTGCATTGCGCCTTCTGTTCCAATCCGGTGGATTTCGCCAAGATCGAAAGCGAGCTGTCCACCGAGGAGTGGTTCCGTGTTCTGGCTGAAGCCCGGGCGCTGGGTGCGGTGCAGCTCGGCCTCACGGGCGGGGAGCCGCTGAGCCGCCCCGACCTGGAGCAGATAGTCGCCGAGGCGCATCGTCTCGGGTTTTATACCAACCTGATCACCTCGGGCGTGGGACTCAACGAGACCCGGATGCGCGCACTAAAGGAGGCCGGCCTCGATCACGTGCAGCTGTCGTTTCAGGACTCGACCCGCGAACTCAATGATTTTCTCTCCAGCACCCGCACCTTCGACCTCAAGCGGCGCGTGGCCACGCTGATCAAGGCTCATGGCTTTCCGATGGTGATGAACTGCGTCATCCACCGGCTCAACATCGATCATGTCGACAAGATCATCGATCTGGCGCTCGAGATCGGCGCCGAGTACCTGGAGCTGGCCAACACCCAGTTCTATGGATGGGCCGATCTGAATCGCGCCCAACTGCTGCCGACGCGTGAACAACTCGCGCGTTCCGAGGCCGTGGTAGCTGGATATCGGCAGCGCATCGGCAACCGACTGCGTATCCTGCACGTGATCTCGGACCTGTACGAGACGCGGCCGAAGCGCTGCATGAACGGCTGGGGTACGACCTTCATGGTGATCGCACCCGACGGCCTGGTAATGCCCTGCCACGCGGCGCGCATGCTGCCGGGAATAAATCTACCGTCCGTGCGCGATGCCAGCCTGCGAGAGATATGGCTCGACTCGCCGGCATTCAACCGTTTTCGTGGCGATCAGTGGATGCCCGAGCCGTGTCGCAGCTGTCCGGAGAAAACCAAGGATCTGGGCGGATGCCGCTGCCAGGCGTTCCTGCTGACCGGCGATGTTGGCGCGACCGATCCGGTGTGCGATAAGTCGCCGCTGCACTCGAAGGTTCTCGAGATCGTCAATGGCCCGCGGCCACTGCAGCCCGCGATCGAACGGCCGCTGTTGTTTCGCACGCCGCACAATTCCGAGCAACTCATCGCCGAGATGACCGAGCGGTAATAGCCGTTCCGGGCGCATAGGCGTCTGCGTGTTCCTGGTCGCAGGCTGTCAGCCCTCGGGATGAAAAGTTGGTGCAGCCG
>DATNNU010000144.1:0-2902 GCA_035601675.1 Steroidobacteraceae bacterium
TCGCCGGCAAGGGTTCGTACTCGACCCGTGCCGCCGCGGCCGCCCTGCGCGCGAGGCGGTACGAGCTTGCGACCACCGCGAAGATCGGCTGCCCGGCGTATTGCACCAGCGCATCGGCGAAGATCGGATCATCGTGCAGTACACTGCCGTAGTTGTTCTCCCCAGGCACGTCGGCGCCCGTAACCGCCGCAGACACCCCGAGCATCGCCAGCGCGGCCGTCAGATCGATCGAGCGAATGCGGCCATGGGCGATGCGGGAGAGACCAAACGCGGCATGCAGCGCGTTGTCAGGCAAGGCGATGTCATCGGCGTACTGCGCGCGGCCGCTGACGTGCAGGTGGGCGCTGTCGTGCCGCTCGGGCAGCCCGATTGGTGCGAGGCGCTCAGACATCGCGGACCCGCAGTGGCGACGCGCCAGTATGCTCGAGGTAGAAGCGGCGCAACAGGTTGGCCGCCACTTCGAGCCGGTAGCGGCTGCTCGCGCGCAGATCGGTCAGCGGCTCGAAGTCGGCGGCCAGCTCGGCACCCGCGGCGTCGACCGTGTCGCGACTCCAGCGCCGGCCGGTCAGGGCCCGCTCGGTCGCATGCGCGCGGCTCGGAATCGCTGCCATCCCGCCGCAGGCGATCCTGACCGACCGCACCGTATCGCGCTCGAGCGCGAGTGCGATGGCGACGCAGACTGCGGAGATGTCCTGGTCGATGCGTTTCGAGACCTTGTAGCTCCCGAGCAGCAGGCCCTCCCGGGCCTTTGGCACCGACACTGAGACGATGAACTCCCCGGGCGCGAGGTCATTGCGCTGGTAGCCGAGATAGAGCCGCTCGAGCGGCAGTTGCCGCTCCTCACCGCCGCGCCGCAGCGTCACGTACGCGTCGAGCGCGATCAGTACCGGCATCGAATCACCGACTGGCGAGCCGTTGGCGAGATTGCCGCACAGCGTGCCTGAATTGCGCACCGGCGGGGAACCGAAGCGCTGCGCGAGCTCGGCCAGCTGCGGGTACTCGCCGACGATGGCGGCCCAGGCATCGGTCAGGCTGACCGCCGCGCCGATCCGGATCGCATCGGCATCCCGGTGAATCTGCTGCAGTGCCTCGACATCACCGATGTAGACGACGGTTCCGAGATCGCGCAGCTGCTTGGTGACCCAGAGCCCGACGTCGGTGCCACCGGCCAGGATCTGCAGCTGCGGGTGCGTGAGGAGGATCCCGGCGAGCTCATCGAGCGTCCGCGGCGCATGCCAGCTCGGCATTTGCAGCGCGGTGTCGCGACGAATCGCACGCAGCGCCTCGCCGCGGCCCGGGGCTTGAGCCCACTGCCGGCTCCAGCGTGCAGGCGACGGATACTCGCCCATCGTCAGTCCCGCATCGATGATCGGGCGGTAGCCCGTGCATCGGCACAGATTGCCGGACAGCGTCTCGAGCACACGCCCACGCGTCGGCCGGGGGTCCTCGAGATACAGTGCGAACAACGACATCACGAAGCCGGGAGTGCAGAACCCGCACTGCGAGCCGTGTTGATCGACGAGAGCCTGCTGCACCGGGTGCAGGCTGCCGTCTGGTCCCTGCAGGCTCTCGACGGTCACGAGCTCCTTGCCGTCGATGCTCGGCAACAGACGGATGCAGGAGTTGATGGCGCAGTAGCGCGCATGGCCTTGCGGCGTGAGTTCGCCCAGCACGACGGTACAGGCGCCGCAATCACCTTCGGCGCAGCCCTCCTTGGTGCCGGTGCGGCGCAGCTGTTCGCGCAGATACTCGAGCACTGTCCGCGTAGGCGGTGCCTCGTGCACGGTGACCTCTTGACCGTCGAGCAGGAAGCGCACTGCCGCCGCCACGTCGCTAGCCTCCGCGATACACCGAGTAGCTCCACGGCGAGATCAGCAACGGCACGTGATAGTGCTGCGAGGGATCGGCGATGCCGATCCGGATCACGGCTTGCTCGATGAACGCCGGCTCGGGCAATGCAACGCCGCGTCCCCGGAAATACGCCGCGGTGTCGAAGGTCAATGCGTAGCGACCGGCGCGCAAGCCGTCCCCTGCCAGCAACGGTGCGCAACGGCCGTCGATTCCCGTGATCCGCACGGTCGGTTCCGGCGCCGCGGTATCGAGGGGCAGCAATTCGATTCGCACACCCGCCGCAGGTAAGCCAGCGCTGGTGTCGAGCACGTGAGTCGTCAACTGGCCCATGAGGTCGATGTCCTGGCGATCCGCCGGTGCCAACCATCGCCGGATCATTGTACACGCTTGGCGTTGCCTCGGACCTGCCCTTCACCTACTTGGCGCGCATTTGCGTCATAACGGTGCGGTTGCCGCCGGATCGCATGCGCCGAGCAAACTTGCCGCGGCTTCGCGACCAGCCTGAGCGAAGGGCGGTTTCCGAAGCGTTATTGGCTCATGGCGCTGATCGATTTAACTTAGGCGTCGACCTCGGGCATCGGTGCCGGGTAGCCATTGCGGCGTCGCCGGCGCCTGGCGGTACAGCGGCGGGCAATTCGTATAAGGTACCCCGCATGGACAGCAGCATGGGAGCGTTCATTCGCGGCCTGCCCAAGGCGGAATTGCACCTGCACATCGAGGGCACGCTGGAGCCAGAGCTGGCCTTGCCACTGGCCCGCAAGCACGGCATCGTGCTGCCCTACGCCAGTGTCGAGGAGCTGCGGCAGGCTTATGAGTTCACGAGCCTGCAGTCGTTTCTCGACATCTACTACGCCGCGAGCGACGTGCTGCGCGACGCGCAGGATTTCGAGCTCCTGACGAGCGCCTACCTCAAGCGAGCACACGAACAGGGCGTCGTTCACGTCGAGCTGTTCTTCGATCCGCAGGTTCACACGGGTCGCGGCGTCGCGCTCGCGAGCGTGCTGTCAGGTCTGACGCGCGCGCTCGAACAGGCCTCGCATGCGTATGGCAT
>DATNNU010000145.1:0-2184 GCA_035601675.1 Steroidobacteraceae bacterium
ATCCGATCAAGGCGGTCTACGGCTTCGACGGCATCGTCGGCAACTACGCCAGCCCGTTCACGCCCGGCTCGGCCTACGTGCTGCTGCATCACGTGTTCGGCGAGGTCAACGGCAAGAGAGGCGTCTGGGGCCACGCCATGGGCGGCATGGGCGCCATCACCCAGGCGATGGCGCGCTCGGCGCAGGCGCGTGGCGCCGACATCCGCGTCGGCGCGCCGGTACGTGAAGTCCTGATCGAGCGCGGGCGTGCGATCGGCGCGCTGACCGAAGCGGGCGAGGAATTTCGCGCCGCCGCGGTGATCTCCAATCTCAATCCGAAGCTGCTGTACCTGAAACTGCTCCCGCCGGCAGTGCTGCCGGCGGACTTTCGCGAGCGCATCGAGCGCTGGCGCTGTGGCTCGGGCACCTTCCGCATGAACGTCGCGCTGTCGGAGCTGCCGGATTTTCGCTGCCTGCCGGGCAAGGCGCTGGCCGACCATCACACCGCGGGCATCATCATCGCGCCGACCCTGGCCTACATGGAGCGTGCCTACTTCGATGCACGCACGCGCGGCTGGTCGGCGCAGCCGATCATCGAGATGCTGATCCCGTCGACGCTCGACGACAGTGTGGCGCCGCCCGGACAGCATGTCGCCAGCCTGTTCTGCCAGCACGTCGCGCCGCAACTTCCGAATGGCGAGTCGTGGGACCGGCATCGCGATACGGTCGCCGATCTGATGATCGAAACGGTCAACGCGCAGGCGCCAAACTTCAAGGCCTCGGTCCTCGGCCGGCAGATCATGAGCCCGCTGGATCTGGAGCGCACCTTCGGACTTGTAGGCGGCGACATTTTCCATGGCGCGCTGAGCCTGGATCAACTGTTCTCGGCGCGGCCGATGCTCGGTCACGGCAACTATCGCGGTCCGCTGCCGGGCCTGTACATGTGCGGCTCGGGTACCCACCCCGGCGGCGGTGTCACCGGGGCGCCGGGGCACAATGCCGCACGCGAAGTCCTGATCGATTTCCGGCGCCGGCGCCTGAGCCGCGGTAGCTGAGCAGCGGCATCGTTGCGCTCAGTCGGGCGCGCGCGGCGGCAGATTGAGCAGCCGGGCTGCGTTGCCGCCCAGGATCGCAGCGCGATCCGAGTCACTCAGGCCCGGCACCGCATCGAGCAGCCCATGCACGTCGTAGTGCCCCATGTCGTACGGATAATCGGTGCCGACCACCACCTGGCCGGCACCGACCTCGGCGATCAGGTGCCGCAGCTGTTCCGGGCGATAGACGACGGTATCGAAGAAGATCTGCCGCAGATAGGCGCTCGGCGCTCGCCGGCAGCCGCGCGCGTCCGGCCGCGCCTGCCAGGCATGATCCGAACGGCCGATATACGAGGCAATGTAGCCGCCGCCGTGCGCGGCCAGAATCTTGACGCCCGGATAGCGGTCGAGCGTGCCGCCGAAGATCAGGTACGACAGCGCCACCGCGGTCTCCAGCGGCTGGCCGATGGTGTTTGACAGGTAGTGCCGGTTCAGCCGCTCGCCGAGCGAGCTGCCGAGCGGATGCAGAAACACCAGGCACCCGAGCTGCTCGACGCGGGCCCAGAAGGGCTCGAATCTGGGATCGGCCAGCTCCAGGCCATCGACCATCGAGGATACCTCCACACCGCGCAGTCCCAGCGTCTGTACCGCATAGTCGAGCTGCTCGATCGACAGTTGCGGGTGCTGCAGCGCTACGCTACCCAGGCCCAGCAGGCGGTCGGGATGCTGCGCCACCAGCGAGGCGATGTGATCGTTGATCAGACGGCACAGCTGGCGCGCAAGATCGGGATCGGCCCAGTAGTAGTACTGATTCGGTGCCGGACTCAACAGCTGCATGTCCACGCCCATGGCGTCCATGTCCTGCAGGCGCAGCGCCAGAGTGGTCAGTTTCGGCAATGCCGCCTTGAGCATCACGTTGACCGTGAAGTTGAAACTCTCCTGGCCCATCATGCGCGGCTGCAGTTGCCGCTCGGCAAGGGTCTGCGGCCGCTCGGCCACCAGCTGCTCGGCCGCCGTGGTGAGCGCGTGGCAATGCAGATCCACCGTGAGTGAGCGCTGCCGTCCGCGCACCGTGCCCGAGGTGCGTGCCAGGGTCTCATGCGCGGCGCGCGCGCTGGCGAGCGATCCGCAGCTATGCACGATGGTGGATGACATGAGTTCAGATCGGCTC
>DATNNU010000146.1:0-3478 GCA_035601675.1 Steroidobacteraceae bacterium
GGCCGCGCCGCTCGAGGCGGCTGAAGTCGCCGGGCCACTCGCGCCCTGCACGTGGTCGGCGGCGCACAGCGGGCAACGCGGGGCTCGCAGCGACCAGCGGTCGACGACCAGCGCCGCGCCGCAGTCGCGGCAGCCGCCCAGGATCAGTTCATCGCCCCGCACCAGTGTCGTGAGCAGGAACACCGCGTGCTCGAACGAAATCAACCCCTCGGGTATCAGCCCGCGATATGCCTCGAAGGCCTGACACAGCAGTTCGCCGCGCGCCAGGCACGGCAGCGAACGCGCCAGCTCCGGCGCCGGGCCGTGCGGCAGGGCGCCGAGCAGGCGGCACAGGCTCGCCAGCAGCGCCGCCTCCTGTCGCGCGCGAGCCGTACGCATGAAGAACGCGACCTGCTGCGGCGACTTACCGCGATGACGCGTCAGCGGCGTGCCCTGACAATCGCACAGATACGATCGATAGAGCTTGCGGATGCGGTCGTCGCTCAGGCCGGTCCAGGCGCGGATGGTGTGCGTGCGCGCCTCGTGCCGGATGAATAGCAGAGCGATGTCGAAGCGCTGCCGGTCGCGGCTGTAGCGATCATCTGAAATACGCATGCTGTCTCCAAAAAAATGTCTATTACAGGTGGTATGTTACTAGTCACAGATTTAGTATGAATATGACAGATATCGACGCGAGCTCCAAGCCTGCCTGCGGCAGGATATTTCTCGCGATTCTGGAGGAATGCCATGTTCGAGGACTTTCAGCCGGCGCCGTTCAGCGGCGCGTGGGACAGCGCGCTGCTCGGCCCGGTGGCCGAAATCAACGAGCAGATGCTCGAATGTCTGCGGATGACTGCGGTGGACTGTGCAGCGGACGCGCCGCGGCTGGTGTCGCTGCTGCGCGAGGACTGGCGCCGGCTGGATGCGAAAGTGCAACGGCGCCTGTCCGCCTGCCCCTACCTGCTGCTCGACGCCGGCTTCGCGCAGCCGCAGCGCTGGGACTGGATGGCGTCCGCCGGGGTCATGGATGCAGCGCCGCGCTGCGGTTACTTCACCGGGCGCGACGGTGTCGCGCTGGTGCGCCGTACGCTGCTGCTCGCCTGGCATCTGGCGCGCTCCAATCGCGTCACGGCACGGGTGCTACTCGGCATGAGCGCGCTGTCGGCCGAACGCATTGCCGCCTGCCGGCTAGCGGATCTAGAGGCGTTGGCCGAGCTTGGCCCCGGCTGGATCGTGCCGCGCTGGGAACAGCAACCGAATGTGTGGCGCCAGCTCATTGCTGCGGGCTGTCGCGGCCAGCCGCTGTTGCTGCGCCAGGCGCAGCTGCGGGGGCTGCAGCTGCTGGCGCGCGCCGGCGCCGCTGGCGGCACGGCCGATGGCTGAACAGGCGCGCCAGGCTCGCGATATGCTAAGTTGCGCGGCCTCAAACCGACCGGTTGGCATCAGCGGCCAATGTTTGCCCTTTCGACTCGTGCCCTCACGAAAGTCTACAAGAATGGCGTCCACGCCCTGCGTGGCGTCGATCTGGACGTGGAGCAGGGCGACTTTTTCGCGCTGCTAGGCCCGAACGGCGCCGGCAAGACCACACTGATCGGCATTATCACCTCGCTGGTCAACAAGAGCGGCGGGACTGCCAGCGTGTTCGAGCATGACATCGACCGCGATCTCGAACGCGCCAAGTCCTGCATCGGTGTGGTACCGCAGGAGCTCAACTTCAATCAGTTCGAGACACCGCTGACGATCGTGATCAATCAGGCCGGTTTCTACGGCATCGCGCGTCCCGAGGCGCGCCGGCGCGCCGAGCAGTACCTGAAGCAGCTGCAGCTATGGGACAAGCGTAACGGCGCCGCGCGCGGGCTGTCCGGCGGCATGAAGCGCCGGCTGATGATCGCGCGCGCGCTGATGCATGAACCGAAGCTGCTGATCCTCGATGAGCCCACCGCCGGCGTCGACATCGAAGTGCGCCGCTCGATGTGGGAGTTCCTGCGCGACATCAACGCCCGCGGCACCACGATCATCCTCACCACGCACTACCTGGAAGAGGCCGAGCACCTGTGCCGCAACATCGCGATCATCGACAAGGGCAACATCGTCGAGCGCGACCACATGGCCAACCTGCTGCTGCGGCTGCACACCGAGACCTTCGTGTTCAATACCCGCAATCCGGTGCTGGCGGCGCCGAGCGTGGCCGGTTTCGTGCTGCGGCGGATCGATGACTACACGCTGGAAGCCGACATATCCAAAGAGCAGAATCTCAACGAACTGTTCGCGCAGCTCACGGCGCTCGGCATCGAGGTGCTGAGCATGCGAAACAAGGTCAATCGCCTGGAGGAGATCTTCATGCGGCTGGTCGAGAACCGGGGGATCCATGCTTGACAGCAGCGCAGTGCCCGCGCCCACGAGCGCGTCCATGGCCTCGATCCGCTGGATAGGTTTTCAGACCATCGTCATTCGCGAGTACGGCCGCATCGTGCGCATCTGGGGCCAGACGCTGGTGCCGGCGGTGGTCACCGCGACGCTGTATTTCGTGATCTTCGGCAGCCTGATCGGCGCCCGGGTCGGCCCGATGGCGGGCTTCGACTACAAGCAGTACATCGCCCCCGGGCTGATCATGATGCAGATCATCCAGGTGTCCTATGCCAACGTCGTTTCCTCATTCTTCGGCGCCAAGTTCGGCAAGCACGTCGAGGAGCTGCTGGTGTCGCCGTTGCCGAACTGGATCATCGTCGGCGGCTATACCGCCGGCGGCGTGCTGCGCGGCTTCATGGTGGGCGTGGTGGTGACGGTGGTGTCGCTGGTGTTCGCGCGCCTGCCGGTGCAGCACATCGGGGTGCTGCTCGCGGCTGCGCTGTTGAGCTCGATCGTGTTCTCGCTGGCCGGCTTCATCAACGCGATCTTCGCGCGCAACTTCGACCAGGTGAACTGGATTCCGACCTTCATTCTGACCCCGCTGAACTATTTCGGCGGCGTGTTCTACTCGGTGTCGATGCTGCCGCTGTGGGCGCAGAAGGTCTCGCTCGCCAATCCGATCCTGCATATGGTCAATGCCTTTCGCTACGGCTTCCTGGGCACCTCGGACGTGCACGTCCAGTTCGCGTTCGTGCTGATGCTGGGGCTGTCCGGGGTACTGTTCCTGGTGGCGGTGATGCTGCTCGATCGAGGTATTGGGACCCGTGATTAGAGGCCCTCTCCGGGCCATAGTCACCATAATCAATTACTTGTCATCGTATCTTCATAAGACAGTCACATGTTTGAAGGGCCGCGGCGTCTACCCTAGCGGCCATGAACCGTGCCCAGATCATCATGGCCCGCTTCGATATGGCCGAATATCGGCTGTGCCGGCACCTGAACCGTGGCGCCGCTTGGCGTTCTGTGCGCACGCTGCTGAGGATTGCCAGCCGGCTCGGCGATGGCATTGCCTGGTACGGACTGGTGGCCGTGCTGCCGCTGATCTACGGCCGCGCAGCGGTGCGGCCCGCGATCGGCATGGCGATCACGG
>DATNNU010000147.1:0-2111 GCA_035601675.1 Steroidobacteraceae bacterium
CGCCAAGCCGCCGGCGGCGGGCAAGCCGGTCGACGCCTCGCCTCGGGCGGCGCCGGCGAACAGCACCGCGCCGCAAGCCGCGCCTGCGCCAGCAGCACCGCCGCCGGTTGCACCGCCAGCGCCATCTTCACCGCCGGCCCCGGTAGCCGTTCCGGATGTGGTGCCGCCGGGTTAGATCGCGCCGCCATGCAACCTGGCGGCACCCGAGTAGGCGCTTTGACGACGCGGTTGTTAGAATTCAGCACGGCTCGCAAAGCCTGGCAGCTTTCGGTTGCAGCATTGACGATCAACCTTAAGATATATCTGTAACACGTTGAATGGAGAGGTGGCCGAGCGGTCGAAGGCGCTGGACTGGAATTCCAGTAACATCTTCACGGGTGTTCGTGGGTTCGAATCCCACCCTCTCCGCCATTGGTCCGCGGTGATCCGCGCCGGTTCCTTCGCGACGACTTGCCGTGAACCCCGTCAGGCCCGGAAGGGAGCAGCGGTAACGGAGCGGTCGGGTGCCGAAGTTCTAAACTGGTGCGGATCACCTCCCGTTGGCCCTTGAGACGCTTTGGGATTGAATGACCGCTTACACCGCACTGGCTCGTAAATGGCGGCCGCACAGCTTTGCCGAAGTGACCGGGCAGGAGCACGTGCTGCGCACGCTCGCCAATGGGCTGGCGAGCGGCCGCTTGCATCACGCGTTTCTGTTTGCCGGCACCCGCGGGGTGGGCAAGACCACGGTCGCGCGCATTCTGGCGAAATGTCTCAACTGCGAATGCGGCGTGAGTGCGACGCCCTGCGGCCAATGCGCCAGCTGCCGTGAGATCGATGCCGGCCGCAGCGTCGATCTGATCGAGGTCGACGCCGCGTCGCGTACCAAGGTCGACGACACGCGCGAATTGCTCGATAACGTCCAGTACGCGCCCACTCGCAGCCGCTACAAGATCTACCTTATCGACGAAGTTCACATGCTGTCGGCGCATTCGTTCAATGCGCTGCTCAAGACGCTGGAGGAACCGCCGCCGCACGTGAAATTCCTGCTCGCGACCACCGACCCACAGAAGCTGCCGCTCACCGTGCTGTCGCGTTGTCTGCAGTTCAATCTCAAGCGCCTGTCGGTGGCGCTGATCGGCTCGCGGCTGACACATATTCTGCAGGCGGAGCAGATCGCATTCGAAGCGGCGGCGGTGCAGCTGCTCGCCCAGGCCGGCGACGGCAGTCTGCGCGACGCGCTGTCGCTGCTGGATCAGTTGCTCGCTTTCGGCAATGGCAAGGCACTGGAAACGGACGCACGGGCGATGCTCGGTACGGTCGAGCGTGATCACGTGCTGCGCGTGGCCGAACAGCTGGCGGCAGGCGACGCCGCCACACTGCTCGAATACGCACGCTCGCTGGACGAGCTCTCGCCCGATTACGCGCAGCTGCTCGATCAGCTGGCGGCGCTGCTCGAGCGGGTAGCGCTCAAGCAGCTGCTGCCCGGCTTCGAGGGCGATGAGCTGCATCCGGCCGAATTGCTCGCCCGGCTGGCGGCGCAGTTCGCCGCCGAGGATCTGCAGCTGTATTACCAGACGGCCATCCTCGGGCGGCGTGATCTGCCGTTGGCGCCTGATGCCAGGACGGGCTTTCGGATGACACTGATCCGCATGCTCGCATTCCGGCCGGGGACCGCAGCCGGTGTGGTTGCATCCACGCCGACGGCGGCCGCCGGTTCCACTGGCGTGGCGGCCGCGGGCGCAGCGGCTGCTGCTGCCGGCGCGAATGAGGCTGCGCCGGGGCTGGTCGCGGTGCCGCCGCCAACGCCGCTGTTTTCGGCCATGCCCGATTGGGCAGCGATCGTTGCAGCGCTGGAACTTCAGGGCGCGCCGCGGGAGCTGGCGAGGAATTGCGCGCTGCTGGGACGCGAGGGTGCCATGCTGCGGCTGGCACTCGATCCGCGCAGCGCCTCGATGCGCACGCGCGCCCTCGAGGATAAGCTCGCACAGGCGCTGTCGCGTTATTTCGGCGACACCGTGCGGCTGCAATTCGAGCTGCGCGATGACGTGCAGGAGACGCCGGCGCGCTCGGCTGAGCGGATCGAGGCGCAGCGGCGGGCGCAGGCGCAGCTGGCATTCGAGGCCGACCCG
>DATNNU010000148.1:0-4545 GCA_035601675.1 Steroidobacteraceae bacterium
TGCAACGGTATTGGCCGCACGGCTGTGGCCGGAAACCCCAGCTCCTCGGCCGACACACCGAGGATGCGTCGCGCCAGCAAGCGGCCCATGACCGTTGCCATGGCGACGCCACGGCCGTTGTATCCCAGTCCCGCCAGCAAACCGGGGCCAAGTTCGTGCAGATGCGGCAAGTGATCGCTGGTCATGGCCACCAGCCCGCCCCAGTGGTAGTCGTAACGCACGCCCTGCAACTGCGGAAAGATTTCCTGCACTGCCCGGTAATGGTGGCGCGCCGCGGTTGCCACCGGCGTGTTGCCAAAGAATCCGCGCGAGCCCATGACCAGCCGCCCGTCCGCACTCAGCCGGAAGTAGCGTAGCAGGTGCCAGGTATCGGAAACTCCCTGTCGCTGCGGCAGGATGGTCTGTCGCAGTGCTTGCGGCAGCGGCTCGGTCGCGACCTGGAACGACGGCACCGCGATGACCGTTCTTCGCAGTGCGTCGACCAGGTCGCCGGTATAGGCGTCGGTGGCCAGAACGGCGGCCGGGGCGCTGACCTGGCCGCGCGATGTCTGAACGCGCCATTGTCCGCCGGCCCGTTCGAGTTTGATGGCGGCGCTGCGAGTAAATAGGCGGCCGCCGAGTCGTTCCACGGCACGCGCCAATCCAAACAGGAACGAGCGTGGCTGCAAAGTGCCACCGCGGCGGTCCAGCCAGCCGCCGCAATAGCGCTCCGATCCGATCAGGCGGCTGACCTGATGGCGGTCAAGCAGCTCCACCGGCGCGCCGCGTCGACGCCACTGCTCGACGCGGGCATCGATAGCGGCAAGCGCGGATTCGGAGGTCGCCGGCTGAATCCAACCGCTACGAGTGGCCTCGCAGTCGATCTGATACTTCTCGATCAGCCCGAATACCAGATCAGGACCCGAGCCCACAGTCTCGACCAGCTGCGCGCCGAGCCCGGCACCGAACATCTGCTCGAGTTTATCCGGATCGTGTTTGACACCGGGTATCACCTGGCCGCCATTGAGACCCGAACCGCCTTCACCCAGCTCCGCGGCCTCGACTACCACCACGTCGACACCGGACTCGCACAGGTGCAATGCGGCCGAGAGCCCGGTGTAACCGCCACCGATGATCAGGACCTGAGCTCGGGCCGAGCCCCTGAGTTCCGGCAAGGTGAACACCGGCGTCGCCGTTGCGCCCCAGAGCGACTGCATCCGCTACCCCGTTTAGCCACCGCCGGAACTGACGTATAATACTCGATAATCGATAGAGTCATATCGAGACTGCAATTGGGCTGAGAACGGCTGGCGGTGCGATCCCGCGCGACCGCTCGACATTCTGAATGTTTTGGCGAGCGCGTCAGGCTTCGCCTATGATCCGCATCGGTCGCGCAATGTAGGGAGCTGACGATGCGCACATTGCTTTTTCACGCCGCACTGCTGGCGCTGCCGGTCACCGGCGGCGCATTCGCGGCACAGCCGCTCGCGGCCGAGCAACTCTCGATCGAACCGCTGCCATCGAGGAGCCCGCATTGGGTGTACGTGGTCGATGAGGCCTTCTTCAACGAGATCGATGCGCGCGTACGTCTGTTTGACGGCGACAGCTATCGTCTTCTTGGCCAGATTGATGCCGGCTTCACGCCCGGCGTGAGCGAGTCACCCGACGGCAGGACGACTGCGGTAGCGACCACCTACTTTGCGCGCGGCGGCCATGGCGCCCGCACTGATGTGGTGGAATTCACCGACAACGCCACCCTGACGACCGCGGCCGAAATCGTGCTGCCGCCCAAGCGCGCGGAGCTTCTGCCAACCTATTTCAATCTCGCCTACAGCGCCGATGGTCGATTCCTCTATGTCGCCTACATCACACCGGCCGCCTCTTTCGGCGTCCTGGACCCGGCGCACAAGACGGTATTGGGCGAAATCGACACCGCCGGATGCGTGCTGGTGATTCCATCCGGGCCAGATCGCGTCTCCTCGCTGTGCGACAACGGCCGGCTACTGACCGTGACGCTGGACGCGCAAGGCCACGAGGCCTCGCGCGCCCTGTCCGATGCACTGTTCGATGCGGATGCCGATCCGATATTCGTACAAGGTGTGCCTACCTCGAATGGCTACGCCTTCCTATCGTTCCTCGGACAGGTGCACGAAGTCGACTTTTCGGGCCCGCAACCCGCGATTCATGCACCGTGGTCACTGGTCAGTGCGTCGGAACGCGGCCGCTGGCGTCCAGGTGGCATGCAGATTGCGGCCATTCATCGCCAGCTAGGGCGGCTGTATGTACTGATGCACCGCGGCGGCGAAGGCTCGCACAAGGAAGGCGGCACCGAGATCTGGGTATTCGACCTCAAGACGCATCGGCGCGTAGCGCGCTGGCCGCTGACGCCATCGCGGCTGGGGCCGGTCAGCGCGGTGCAGGTGTCGCAGGATGAGGCGCCGCTGCTGTTTGCCGCCGGCCAGCACGGCTCGGTCGAGGTATTTGACGCGCTCACCGGCCGCCTGCGTCACGTCGATCACAATCTGGGTCAGACACCGTGGCAGTTTCTGAATCCTTGAGGCGAATGCGATGTACACGCTCGACCGCTTGTTCGAAAAGTCCTCACGCTCGCTGGCGCAGCGAACCTCGCGCCGCAGCTTTGTCGCCGTACTGGGCCAGGTCCTGACCGGCTCGCTGCTGCTGCCGTTACTGCCGATCGACCGCGTCAACCGTGCCGAAGCCGCCAGCCCCGAATCTGGCGCCGCGCCGCCGCCGCCGCACAAAGCGGCCGCCGCGGCCGCGCACACGGCCGCGGCCGACGATCCGCAGAAGTGTGAGTACTGGAAATACTGCGCAATCGACGGCTTTCTGTGCTCCTGCTGCGGCGGCAGTTCGCACACCTGTCCGCCCGGCACGGCGATGTCGCCGATCACCTGGATTGGCACCTGCCACAATCCCAGCGACGGCCGCGACTATATGGTCTCGTACAACGATTGCTGCGGTAAGACCAGCTGCGGCAATTGCGAGTGCAACCGCAACGAGCGTGAAAAGCCGCTGTATCGGCTGTCGCGCAACAATGACATCAACTGGTGCATGGCCAACAGCGACTCGAACTATCACTGTTCGGTGTCGGTGATTCTTGGCCTGGCCGAGCAATGAGCCGATGGCGGTGCGCTGGTGCGGCCTTGGCCACCTGCTGGGCGATTGGCGCCCTGGAGCCGGTCAGCGCGAACGATAGTGGTAGCGCGCGCTACGCCGATGGCGCTGCGAGCTTTCAGGCCAGTTGCGCCGTGTGCCACGGACCTGATGGCGCCGGTCAACCGTCGCTCGCGCCGCCGCTGACCCACTACCCGGCGCGCTATATCGGTATTCCCGAGGGACGCCGCCAGCTTGCGATGACCGTGTTGTACGGCATGTTCGGCGACATCGCGGTCGAGCAGAAGCACTACAACTTCAAGATGCCGGAATTCGGCAAGCTCAGCGATGTCGCCGTGGCCTCGGTACTGAACTTCGTCGTGTTCGATCTGGCGCGCGCGAGCGAAGACAGCACACCGCTGAGCGCCGCAGAGATTGCTGCCGCGCGCAGCCAACCTGCGGGCGCTGACGCGGTGCGCCAGCACCGCGCCGCCCTGCTCGTTGCCCTGGGACTGGCGAACTGACATGCTGGCAACACGCCGCGCCCTGGGACTAATTCTGTCCGGACTGGTGGCCGTATTCAGCGTCAGCGCGATTGCGCTGGCCAGCCCAGCCCAGGACTATGTGCTGCACTGCATGGGCTGCCATGGCGCCACCGCCGAGGGCGTGCCGGGCAAGGTGCCGCCGCTGGCCCACACACTGGTTCAGTTCATGCGCAGCCCGGCCGGCCGCAGCTATGTGCTGCGAGTCCCCGGAGCGTCCAACTCGATGCTCACCGATGCGCAATTGGCCGAGGTGCTGAACTGGATTGCCGGGCATTTCGGCGGCGATCAGCTTGCGGCTTCAGCGCCCCCGTTCACGGCGCAGGAAGTGGCGGCGCATCGCCACAAGCCCATGGCCTCGGTGCAGGCCACCCGCCGAGAGGTCGTCAGGGAGCTCGCTGCCAGCGGTTCGGCGCCGTCCGAGGATTACTGATTGCCCGGGCGTGCTCAGATGAGCATCGTCGGCGAGCGGCATTTGACCGGTCAGTTGACGCGCACCGGCACCTCTTCTACAGTAAGCCATTGATCAATATACATATATCGATATGCCCACGGACCAGCAGCATCGCCGCGGGCCGCCGACCGGCCAGCGGCCCGGCAAACGAGGACCCGAGCACTAGATTAGGCACCGCGCCAGCCGGCGCCGCACCAATCGCGAGCGCAGCGATCCGCAAAGGTATGCTTCCACCGCTGAAAACCTCACACGGCGCTGTTTTTGCAATGGCACTCTAATTGCTTGAGCATTAATCAGAACTTGAGCAGCAATCAAAAGACGGGGAGATTCATGATGCGCGCGATCAACAACGGCCCGATGACCAACCGATCAGTGCGCGCTCGCACATCGCACACGCCGGCATGGGCGCTGTTGCCGGTGCTTGCGTGCTGGGCACCGATGTGGGCTGGCGCGGAC
>DATNNU010000149.1:0-4972 GCA_035601675.1 Steroidobacteraceae bacterium
ATACGCGGTTAAAGCGCAGCTGACATGACGCGGAGACCTGTTCCAGCAGCGTTGAACTGACCTTCAGCACCGTCACCTGGTCGGCCGCCAGAATGGTCGCGGTGCGTTTGGCGCCCTGCACGTAGCTGGTCTCGCCGAAACACTCCCCGCTCGACAGCCGGCCGATGCGCTCGCCATGACGCTCCATGGCGCAGTTACCCGCCACGATGATGTAAAAGCGATCGTCCATCTCGCCTTCCTTCACGATCTGTTCACCGGCGGCGTATTCCTGCCAGTGGCTGGCGCGCAGCACCTCGTGAATCTCCCCGTGCGAGAACTCGTGAAAGAACTTCAGGTGCCGCAGCAGCGAGAATTGTTCCTGCCGATCGATGCGCGAATTCTGTTGCCGCAGTGTTTGATGCACGCGCGTGAGCTCGGCGGCAAAGTCCAGGCCCGATTTATAGCGCCGCTCCGGATCCTTCTGCATTGCCACCGCGACCACGTTCTCGATCTCCTCCGGCACGTCGCTGCGCAGGGTGTGGATCGGGACCGGCGTGGCATAGACGATCTGGTGCAGCAGCTTGGCCAGATTGCCGGCGCGAAATGGCCGCACTCCGGTCAGCAGCTCGTACATCACCGCGCCCAACGAATACAGATCCGAGCGGTTGCTCAGATCCAGGCTCTGCACCTGTTCCGGCGACATATAGCTCGGCGAACCCGCGATGCCCTCGATGCGCGATATTTCCGAGTCGGCGACCAGCGCAATGCCGAAATCGATGATGCGCACATCGCTGTCGGTCGTGAGCATGATGTTCGAGGGCTTGATGTCGCGGTGGATCACGCCGCGCGAATGCGCGTAGTGCAGTGCCTTGGCGCATTTGAACATCATTTCGACCAAATCATCGAGACGCAGCAGGTTGTCGGGACGGCAATAGGCCGACAGCGTGCGCGCGCCGTGAACGTGCTCGGTGACGATATAGCAGTGGCCGTTTTCCTCGCCGGCGTCGTAGATCGGCAGAATGTTCGGATGCTGCAGCATGCCGACCATGTGCGCTTCGGACAGGAACATCTTGCGGGCGACGCGGGCGCGCTCGTTATCGCCCCCGGCCTCGATGTTGTAGACCTTGATGGCAACGTCACGCCCGTAGTACGGGTCATGTGACATAAACACGGTACCCGTGCTGCCGTGCCCCACCTCATTGATGATGGGGTACTTGCCGATGCGTTCGGGAATGTTGGCGGTGGTTGCGGTTTTTGGTGCGGAAGCTTTCATCGACCCGACGACCCCTGGGACTACGGTGGGCAGAATACGGTGGGCAGAATAAGCGTCAGCAGCACCGGACGGCTGTGATGCGGATCGCGGATAGCGGCGGCTGTCAGCGCGCCGCGTAAAGAGGTACAACGCCGAGCGGCGGCGGCCGCACAATGTTCAATCGCCGAAGTGATCAAAACCCGAAGGCGAGAACTGCATCACCGCACCGGCCATTGTCAGCCCCAGGGCACTTCCGGCATGCAGCGCGCCAATGCGCGTCAGGGCTTGCCCGGTCCGCGCCGCTATCGCGGCGATCGCGCCGGCCTGGGCCGGGGCGGCGGTAAAGCACAGCTCATAGTCCTCCCCGCCACACAGCGCCGAGCGCCAGGCCTCGCTGCCGAGCGCGTGCCGCAAAGGCGCCGACAGCGGCAGGCGCTCGATCTCGAGCGTGGCAGCGCAGCCGGACGCCGCGAGCAGGCGCGTAGCATCGATATACACGCCGTCCGAGACGTCGATGCAGGCGCTTGCAATCCCGCGCAGCGCCTGGCCGAGCGCCACCCGCGGCGTCGGGAATTCGAACCTGTGCTGCAGATAGGCCGCCTCGGCCGGCGTGCCCGCCGCCTCGCCACGCAAAAATTTCAAACCGCAGGCCGCATCGCCGACGTTGCCGCTAAGATAGAGCTCATCGCCGGCGCGCGCGCCATCGCGCCGCAGCGCCTGTCCTGCCGGCACCAGCCCGGCGAGCGCGACCGTGATCGACAGCGCACCGCGGCTCAGGTTTCCGCCCACCAGTGCCACCGCATGGCTGCGCGCCAGCGCCCCGAAGCCGGCGGCGAACTCGCCCAGCCAGCTCTCGTCCGCCGCCGGCAGGTTGAGCGACAGCAGCGCCCAGCTCGGCCTGGCACCCATGGCCGCGATATCGCTCAGGTTGACCGCCAGCGCCCGATGCCCAAGGGCTCGCGCCGGCGCACCGGGTAGAAAATGCACGCCCTCGATCAGCGCATCGGTCGTCAGCGCCAGCTCGCAGTCGGCCGGCACGCGCACCAGCGCGGCATCATCGCCGATGCCGAGCACGGTATCGTTGCGGGCGGCGCCAAGGTCGCGAAAGTAGCGCTCGATCAGTTGCGATTCGGAGGCGGCCACGTGGTCACGGCAGGCATGAGCGCCGCGGCGCTCAATGCTCCTCGAGCCGCCACAGGCGCGCCGCGCGATCGAGCACGCCGTTGACGAATTTGTGGCCATCGGTGGCGCCAAAGCGGCGCGCGAGATTGACCGCTTCGTTGATCACGACGCGGAACGGAACCTCGGGCCGGTGCTGCAGCTCGTAGCTGCCGATCAGCAGCAGCGCGTGTTCCACCGGATCGAGCTGCGCCGGGCTGCGATCGAGCAGCGGCGCGAGCGCGGCGTCGAGTTCGTCATGCGAGCGGGTGATGGCCGCGATCAGCGCCTGGAAGTATTCGCCATCGGCCCGCGGCATGTCGGCGTCGCTCGCGAACTCCTGTACCAGATCCTGCCATTCGCAGGCATTGAGCTGCCAGCGATACAGCGCCTGCAGCGCCAGCTTGCGCGCCACCGTGCGGGCGCCGGAATTGCGCTCGACCCGCCCGCTCACGTCAGCCGCCGCAGCAGGCTTGCCATCGCCAGCGCCGTCTCCAGCGCTTCACCACCCTTGTTGAGCGCATCCGGCGCCGCACGCTGCAGCGCCTGCGCCCGCGTGTCCACCGTCAGTACGCCGAAGCTCACCGGCACGCCGGTATCGAGCATCACGCGCTGCAGGCCGTGCGCGCACTGGCCGGCGACGAATTCGAAATGCGCGGTGTCGCCGCGGATCACGCAGCCAAGCGCCACCACGGCGTCGACCGTGCCCTGCAGCGCCAGCGCTCTGGCCGCCAGCGGCAGCTCGAAGGCGCCCGGCACATGCTCGACCTGCAATGCCGCGTCGCTGCCGCCGTGCTTGCGCCACGCGGCCCGTGCAGCGTCGAGCAGCGCTTCAACGATGTCATCGTTATAGCGCGCAGCCACGATCGCGAATCTGAACTCGCTCGCTGCAAACGTCTCGGATTGATTGGCCGCGCTACCCATGCGGCTGCGAAGTATAGCGAAGCCTCAGCCGCTCTCGCCGACGTAATCGACGATCTCAAGCCCAAAAGCCGAGATGCCGTGTAGCTGCCTGGGCGCCGACAGCACGCGCATGCGCTGCACGCCGAGGTCGCGCAGGATCTGCGCGCCAATGCCATAGGTGCGCAGTACCCGTCCGCTCAGCGCCGAGGGCGTCTCGCCCGACGCGCGGCGCGACAGCGCGCCCACCGCATCAGCCAGCTCGCGCGGCGGCTCGCGCTGGCGCAGGATCACCACGACACCGCACGGGGAGTGCGCGATTCGTTGCAGCGCCGCCGGCAGCGTCCAGGCCTGCGAGCCGTCGCGCACACCCACCAGGTCGCGCAACGTGTCGGTGATATGCACGCGCACGATCGGGGTCTCGGACTGCAGGTCGCCGTGCACCAGCGCCAGGTGCACGTCGCGATGGACATGATCCTCGTAGCAGTAAAGGCGAAACTCGCCATAGGCCGTGCTGACGGTCTGCTCGGCGATGCGCTCGACCGAGCGCTCGGTCTGCAGGCGATGGCGGATCAGGTCGGCGATAGTGCCGATCTTGAGCTGGTGGCGGCGCGCGAATGCTTCGAGCTCGGGCCGACGCGCCATCGTACCGTCGTCGTTCATGATCTCCACGATCGCGGCAGCGGGCTCGAATCCGGCCAGACGCGCCAGGTCGCAGCCGGCCTCGGTGTGTCCCGCGCGCGTCAGCACCCCGCCCGGTTGCGCCATGACCGGGAATACATGACCGGGCTGGCGCAGATGTTCCGGCCGGGCATCGGGGCGCACGGCGGTGCGCACGGTATGGGCGCGGTCGTGGGCCGAGATGCCGGTGGTGACGCCCTCGGCGGCCTCGATCGACAGCGTGAAATTGGTACGCTGGGTGCGATCGGTATCGCTCACCATCAGCGGCAGACGCAGCTGCGCGCAGCGCTCGCGCGTCAGCGTCAGACAGATCAGACCGCGTCCGAAGCGGGCCATGAAATTGATGTCCTCGGGCCGAACGCAGTCGGCCGCCATGACCAGATCGCCTTCGTTCTCGCGGTCTTCATCGTCCATGATCACGACCATGCGTCCGGCGCGCAGCTCCGCCAGGATCTCGTCGATGGAATGCAGTCCGCTGGAGCAGCCGGCGCCGGCGGCCGCGCCACCACTGGCAGGGTTGATTGCGCTCAATGTCGCCATCGGCGCACGCTACCACGCGCCCACGGCTTTAGGCGAAGGCGCCAAACACGCTGCCCACGGCTGCCGTCACCGCCATCGCCAGCCCCCCCCAGAAGGTGACACGCACGGTAGCGGCAACGATCGGGGCCCCGCCGGCACGTGCCGCCACGCCGCCGAGCAGCGCCAGGAACAGCAGCGAGCTGCCGCCGATGACCGGCATCAGCGTGCGGGCCGGACTGATCAGCACCATCAGCAGCGGCAGCGCCGCGCCGGCCGCGAAACTCGACGCCGAAGCCAGCGCCGCCTGCAGCGGCCGCGCTCGATGCGTCGCCGACAACCCGAGCTCATCCCGGGCGTGCGCGGCGAGGGCATCGTGCTTCATCAGCTGCAGCGCCACCCGGGAGGCCAGTGCCGGCTCGAGCCCGCGCTGGACGTAGATGCCGGCAAGCTCGGCGCGCTCGGCCACCTCGTCGGTCTCCAGCT
>DATNNU010000150.1:0-6139 GCA_035601675.1 Steroidobacteraceae bacterium
TATCTGCACAAGCTGGGCGTACAGCCGGATTCGAGGCTGGCCGCGCCCGCCAATACCGGGCGTCCCCGATGAGCGCAGCAGGGAAATTCATCAGCCTCGAAGGTATTGAGGGCGCGGGTAAATCGACGCTCGCGCGGGCGCTCGAGGCGATGCTAGTCGAGCGCGGCCTTGCGGTGCGGCTCACGCGCGAACCCGGCGGCACGCCGCTGGCCGAACGGCTGCGCGCGCTGGTGCTCGAGCGCGGCGCCGAGCGCATCAGCGCCGAGGCCGAGACGCTGCTGATGTTCGCGGCGCGGGCGATTCACCTGGAGAATCTGATACGCCCGGCACTCAGCAGCGGCGTCTGGGTGATCTGCGACCGCTTTACCGACGCCACGCGCGCCTACCAGGGCGCCGGAAGCGGCGTCGATGCGCAGCTGATCGAGCGGCTGGCGAATACGGTGCATGGCACGCTATGGCCACACCGCACGCTGGTGCTGGATCTGCCGGTGGAGACCGGACTCATGCGCGCCCGCCAGCGGTCAGCGAGGGGCGATCGATTCGAGGATGAGGATCGGGGCTTTTTCGAGCGCGCGCGCGCGCACTATCTGGCGCTGGCTGCGGCCGAGCCGGTCCGGGTGCGTGTCGTCGATGCGGGGCTCGCGCCGGAGCGCGTGGCCGCACGGGCGCTTGAGGCCATCGCCGATCTGCTGCCGGCCACAGCGCTCCGACCTGCGCCGGGAGCGCAGTGATAGCCGCGCCATTGGCCCTGGATGCGCCGTGGCTCGCGCCGCAAATCGAACAGCTGCGGCGCGCGCGTTGCGCGAACCGCTATCCGACCGGACTGCTGATACACGATGAGCGCGGCGCGGGCGGGGAGGCGCTGGCGCGTTTCGCCGCACAGCTGGCGCTATGCCGCCAGCCGGACGCGCCCTGCGGCCGCTGCCGGGATTGCCGCATGTTCGGGGCAGCGCAGCATCCGGATTTCATCGAGGTGCATCCGATCGAAGACTCGAAGTTGATTCGCGTCGAGCAGGTGCGCGAGCTGTCGGAGCAACTGGTGCTCACCGCGCACGGCGGCGGCGCCACGGTGGCGCTGATCGTGCCGGCCGACAGCATGAATGCCCATGCGGCCAATGCGCTGCTCAAGTCGCTGGAGGAGCCGCGGGCCGGGGTGACGCTGATCCTGGTCAGTGCAACGCCCTCACGCATGCCCGCGACCATCCTGAGCCGCTGCCTGCGACTGCGCGTCGCCACGCCGGCACGGGCCGCCAGTGTGACCTGGCTGGAACGCCTCAGAGGCCCCGGCCCTTGGGCTACGGTACTCGATGTGCTCGGCGCCGCGCCTTTCGAGGCGTTGGAGGCGGATCCGGCCGCGCTGGCGCAGCTCAAGGCCGAGACCGACCGCAGCCTGAGCGATGCGCTGGGCGGCCGAATGGACATTCCAGCCACCGCCGAGCGCTGGGCCCGCGCCGAGTCTCTGGGCCTGCGACTGGCCTGCCTTGAGACCTGGATCACAGCGCGCATCGATGGCGCTGTGGGCGCGCCGCGTCAATCATCGGAATTGCGCAGTAGCGCGCACTTGCCAGAATCGGCTTCGGACATGAATATTGCAGTGCTGTTGCGGCTGCTGGACGGGATCTACGAGCTGCGGCGACTGCGGCTGACGACCATCAACCGTTCGCTGGCGCTTGAGCAGCTGCTGTGGCAGTTGCCGCGCGCGTGGCAGCGCGGGGCTGCCCGCGCCAGTGCCGATCATTAACGCTTTACAAGGATTGTCAGGGGACTATGGCCAAGGATCCAAACGCCAGATCCGGTATCAACAAGCCGGGCTTGCTGACGCTGACCATTAAGGACAAGAGCGCCCTGTATCTGGCCTATATGCCGTTCGTGCAGAACGGCGGCCTTTTTATCCCGACCAACAGTAACTATCGGCTCGGCGACGAAGTGTTCATGCTGCTCAATCTGATGGGCGAGGATGAGAAACTGCCGGTCGCGGGTCGCGTGATCTGGGTCACACCCAAGGGCGCGCAGGGCAAGCGCACGGCGGGCATCGGCGTGCAGTTCTCCGATCAGGACCGCGGACAGACCCGCGCCAAGATCGAGAATTATCTGGCCGGCGCCATCTCCGGCGACAAGGCCACGCATACCATGTAGGCCTGCCGTCGACGGCTGGCGAGCGCGAAACGGCTAACCAACAGACGTGAAACAACATTAGAAACTAGCTGTAAGTTTTTATTTAAAAACAATATTATACTAATACACTGCTCATCCCGAGGGCAGCCGTTTAGGGCCGTCGTCATCGCTATCGAACGCTGCATCGATCAAGCGGCGCATCCACGGCGCGGTTTTCAAGCTGCCACCGAACGCAAAAAAATACGGCGCCACCCGTTGCCGCGATCGGCTGCTGCTCGGGTGCGATGGCCAGCTGCGACACAGTGCCCAGTGCGCTCAGCGTGTGCGCGGCGGTACGCAGTGATGTCCCGCCGCCGCAGCGAACGGCGAACTTCAGCAGCTTGATCAGCGGTGTCGGTCCGGCGATGCCGACATGGACCGGCAACCGTATGCCGTGACTGGCGAGCGATCGTCGCCATTCATGAATGACGGCGGGATGGAAACTGAACGGGCTGGCGATGCGGAGCGCACTGCCAGTGCGCTCGCCGTCTCAAGCGCGCTGGCAAAGGGTCCGAGTGGTTGCTCCAGATCGCCGGCCACGAGCAGGCTCTGCTCCACGCCGCCGCGTTTCATGTCGCGCAGCGCCGATTGCAGTGCGCTCTGGGTGCTGATAGGTCGTGCGACGATGTGCGGGGCGCCACGCAGCCCGCATTGCTGCATGCGCAGCGACAGCTGGACCACCTGATCCCCAGTGGCCTTCGGTGTGCGCGCAACGTGCACACCGCTGCCGGCCGGCAGGTTGGCGGTCAGCGCCGGCAATAAATGTTTGTCGCCGACGGTGATCTCGGTCGACGCCTGGCGCATCAGTTCGACGATCCGGGTCTTCAGGCTGGCGCGGTCGCATGGCACGGGCGCAGCGCCCGGCTCCATGCTGCTCACCCGCGAGTGTTCCGCACTGCCCGGACCGCATGCGCCGCCAACGATTGCTGCAGTCGAACACCGATACGATGGTAAGTGCAGCGGGCAGCGTGCCGAAATTAATTCATCGGATGGCAGGTATACGCCGCTGCTATGCG
This sequence comes from Steroidobacteraceae bacterium, assembly GCA_035601675.1. Taxonomy (GTDB): domain Bacteria; phylum Pseudomonadota; class Gammaproteobacteria; order Steroidobacterales; family Steroidobacteraceae; genus FEN-1191. The sequence goes on from DATNNU010000150.1 coordinate 3,171, forward strand.
CGCGATGAGTTCGCCGTCGGTCGAGTCGTTGTGCCCGCGAGATCGAGTCTCCCGCAGCGCGCTCGGGCCCGATAGAATTGACCATGGAGAGGCGAATGCAGGCGGCGGTCTATTACGGGCGCGAAGACTTGAGGCTCGAATCGTTGCCCGAGCCCGAGCCGGGGCCGGGCGATGTCAAGCTGCGGGTGCATTACAACGGCATCTGCGGCAGTGATCTGCACGAATACTATGACGGGCCGATCACGACGCGCTCAACGCCGCATCCGCTGACCGGTGTCAGCAATCCGGTAATCCTCGGTCACGAATTGTGCGGCGAGGTGGTCGCGCTCGGCGCCGGTGTCGACGATCTGGTGCGCGGTGAGTTCGTTGCCGTGGAGCCATTCGAGACCTGCGGCCGTTGCGTTTACTGCGGCTCGGGCCAGTACAACCACTGTCCGCTGCTCGCGTTGCACGGCTATAACCGGACCGGCGGCGGACTCGCCGACTACACGGTGGTGAAACGCAGCATGGCGCATCGCCTGCCGCCGGGCGTCAGCACCATGCAGGGCGCGCTGATCGAGCCGCTGGCGATCGCCTGGCACACCGCCAATCGCTGCCAGGTACAGGCCGGGCAGACGGTTGCTATCCACGGCGCGGGTCCGATTGGCGTCGGGGTGTTCCTGACGCTGCGGCGGCGCGGTGTCGAGACCATCATCGTCGATCCCTCGCCGCTGCGTCGGGCCGTGCTCGCCGGTCTCGGCGCGCGCTCGCTGCTCGATCCGGCAGCCTGCGATGTGGTCGCAGCGATACGCGATCTTACCGGCGGGCGCGGCGCCCACGCCTCGATCGACGCGGCCGGAGTGCCAGCGGCCTTTCAGGCGATGATGCTCGGCACGCGCATCGACGGCACCGCGGTGGTGGTCGCGATCCATCAGCAGCCGGTGGCGATTGCGCCGTTTGATCTGCTGATGCCCGAAATCCGGCTCACCGGGGTAGCGATGTCGGTCAACGCATTTCCGAGTGTGATCGACGAGATGGCTCGCGGCAGCTATCCGCTGGATGGCTGGGTCGAGACGATCCCGTTTGCGAGCCTGATCGAGCGCGGCCTCGAGCGCCTGCGGCGCCAGCAGGGGATGAAAATTCTGGTTGACTTGAATTGAGCGGCGGCGCGTAGGGCAGCGGTGCACGCGGTGCGCGCCGGGCCGCCGTCGCCATAAAAGAAGAAGGGGGAGGGGCAGCAATGCTGAATCGTCGCGTGTTTCTCGAGTCCGGGCTGGCCACCTGCTCGGTGCCCTGGCTCGCCACAGCCGACGGCTCGTCAGGCCCGCTCGACGCCGTGGCGACGCCGCCGTTGTATTGCGTGGTCGTGGACGATCGGTTCCAGTGCGGCGCGGGGTTCCGCGCTGGCGTCGCCAGCGGTGGTATCGCGGTACGCCGCATTCGCGGCGACGTCACCGAGTTATGGTTCCACGAGCTTGCTCCGCGTTGGCGTGTACAACCGGCGCCGATCGCCGGTCTGACGGCTGCCGACGCGCTGTTCTGTCTTGAGCGCTTGGCGTGGGATGCCGGCCTGCGCGTGGCCTATCGCGGCGAGCACCGTCGGCTGGCCGACGGCTCGCTGCAGCACCGGCTGCGCGGATCCAGCAGCGCGCTGGCGGCCGCGCCCGCGCTCTCGAGCGTGCACGGTAACTGGGAGACATGCATCGCGCGCCTGGTGCTCGCCTGCCCGCGATACGCCCCGTCGCGGCTGGCGTCGATGATCGTGAACTGCCGGCAGGCAGCCCCGGCGAGCGCGCTGCCGCTGTACTCGTGGCTGATCGCCGCACCTGCGCCTCAGCGCAGCAGCCTGCCGGAAGGAGAGCAGCTATGAGAACGCCACCCGGCGTCCCGGCTGCTGACTTTGCGGCAGCGATCCGGGAATTCCAGGCCATCGTCGGCACCGACTGGGTGTACACCGCCGCCGCGGATGTCGAGCTGTATCGGGACGCTTATTCGCCGTTCCCCGGTGAGGCCGCCGAGATCAGCGTCTCGGCAGCCCTCGCGCCCGACTCATTGGAGCAGGTGCAGCAGATCCTGCGCGCCGCGAATGCGCGCCGGATCCCAATCTACCCGATCTCGACTGGCAGGAATCTCGGCTATGGCGGCTCGGCGCCGGTGCTGTCCGGCAGCGTCGTGCTCGACCTGAAGCGCATGAACCGCATCCTCGAGGTCAACCAGCGTAACGCCAGCGTACTGGTCGAGCCGGGGGTCACCTACTTCGATCTGTATCGGCACATTCAGGAACATGGGCAGCGCCTGTGGATCGACGTGCCCGATCCGGGATGGGGCAGCCTGATCGGCAATGCGCTCGAACATGGCGCCGGCTACACGGTGGCACCGATGCGCGATCATTTTGACGGCCACTGCGGTATGGAGGTCGTGCTCGCCAATGGAGAGATCGTGCGCACCGGCATGGGCGCACTTCCCGGCTCCAAGACCTGGCAGCAGTTCAAGTACGGGGTAGGCCCGGTGGTCGACGGGTTGTTCTCCCAGTCGAACTTCGGCGTGGTCACCAAAATGGGCTTCTGGCTCTATCCGGAACCGCAGGCGCACCGCGCCGCACGGGTCACGGTGCCCAGGCACGACGACATCTATCCCTTCATCGACATCCTCGCGTATCTGATGAATTCAGGGATTGCGAATTCGACCATTCAGGTGCGCAGCCCGTTGATCGAGACGGCGGACAAGGACGCCTCAATCGCGCAGTTGCTCGCCCAGCGCGGCGGGCCTTCGGCACCGCAGTGGGACCGGCTGGCAACCGAGCACGGCCTGGGTTCGTGGGCCGCCAGCTTCAATTTCTACGGGCCGTCCAAGGTCATCGATGCGCAGTGGGAGTACGTACAGGAGCGCTTCGCGGCGATCGCCGGCGCGCGGTTCGAGGACGGAGTCGCCCACGTTTTTCCGTTGACGCGCGAGCAGGTATCGCAGGTCGAAAACAAGGCGGGGCTCGG
>DATNNU010000151.1:0-2354 GCA_035601675.1 Steroidobacteraceae bacterium
TGGCGCGAGCCGCGGCTGCAGCGCGCCGTCGATGGCGCGGCCTTGCTGGCGCAGCAGCTCCAGCGCAGTGTCCACTGCCGCCGCTGCCGCTGTTGCCGCCGCGGGCGGCGTGCGCCCGGCGGTAAAACGCTCGAGCGCGCCGGTGCGCTCCCCCAGATCGCGCAGCGCGCGTTGCAGACGCGCTGAGGGTGGCGCTGCCCCCGGCTCGGTGCGCAGCGCGCTCTCCGCCAGCTCGAACACGGCACCCTGCAGTGCTGCAGGCGGCAGCGCTGGGCCCGGCCGGGCGCCGAGCGTTTCGGTGGCCAGATCGATCGCGGCGGCGTCCACCAGCGGCTGCAGGTTCAGCCGCCAGCCCTCGGGCGCGCGCACCATCAGCGCGCGCAGCCACGGATGCTGCGGCTCGCCGCGCGTGTAGCGTTCGGCTTCGCCGCGCCACCACTCGAGCCGTACGTGCGCCACCGAGTGATCGAGGCCGCGGCCGGCCCCGGCGCTGATCTCATCGGCCAGCGCGAGCAGCGTCGCCAGCGTCGCGCGTGCTGCGCTTGGGCTGTAGAGCAGCGCGAAATAGCGCGGCGAGCCGGCTGCTGGCGGCGGTGGCAGCGATGGCGGCGGGGCCACACTCACGGCCCGATCCTTCACGGCGCGTTGCCGCTGTCAGCCGGCGGTTCGCGCACCAGGCGTTCGATCGGCTCGGGGCTGGCGATCGGATCGCCGGTGGCGGCGCCGAGTTCGGTGAAACGCCGCGCTCCAGGCAACACCTGGTGCTCGAGTGAGCCTACGGCGCTGTTGTAGGCATCGACCGCGCCGCTGAGCGATCGGCCGGTTCTGGCCAGGTGGGCGACAAAGCTCGACAGGCGCTTGTGCAGTTCCTGTCCGAGGTCGCGGATCACGGCGGCGTTCTCGGCCACCGCGGCTTGCCGCCAGCCATAGGCGACCGCCTTGAGCAGCGCGATCAGCGTCGACGGCGTAGCGACGATGACGCCGGTGCGCAGCGCATGCTCGAGCAGCTCCGGCCGCTCGGCGAGCGCGGTGCTCAGGAACTGATCGCCCGGAAGAAACAGCACGATGAATTCCGGACTGTGTTCAAACTGCGCCCAATAGGCCTTGGAAGCCAGTTCGCGCACCCGCGCTTCGACCTGCTGCGCGTGGCGCGTGAGCGCCAGCGCACGCAGCTCCTCGGTCGGCGCGTCGATCGCATCGAGATAGCCTTCCAGCGGCGTCTTGGCGTCCACCACCAGCCTGCGCCCTTCGGGCAAGTTCACCACCAGATCCGGGCGCAGCATGGCCCCGGCGACGCCGATGCTCGGCTGCTCGGTGAAATCGCAATGCTCGGACAGGCCCGCGAGCTCCACCACCCGCCGCAGCGTCAGCTCGCCCCAGCGGCCGCGCACTTCCGGGCGGCGCAGCGCGGTCACCAGATTACGGGTCTCGCGCTGCAGCGCCGAGTGTCCCTGCGCCAGCGTCTCGATCTGCGTGCGCAGGCTGATGAAAGCCTCGCGTCGCTCGCGTTCCATCGATGCTACCTGGACCTCGGTTTTCTCAAGCGCACTGCGGATCGGATCGACCAGCGCCTGGAAGGCCTGTTCGCGCTCGCGCCAGGTGCCTTGAATGTTCGCCTGCTCGCGGCCGAAGGCCTCGCGCGCCAGTTTGAGAAATACATCGGCGTTATCGCGCAGCGCCGCTGAGGCGAACTCCTGCACGCTGGCGCGCAGCCGGGCCTCACCGTCGGCGAGCTGCCGCGCGGTGCGCCGCGACAGCAGCCGCGAGGCTGCCAGGGCCACGAGCAGACCCAGCAACAGCCCACCCAGCACGGCCAGCGCCATCTGCGTCGCGGACATCGTGGGCAGGCCCGCTCAGGCTCCCGCGTGCGGCGCGCGCTGCGAGGCAGCGCGCGACAGGCCCACCCAGGCGAGCAGGTCGAGCGGCTGCTCGATCCACGCGGTGACCGGCCAGTCCTTGACGTCCTCGTGGGTACCGATGTAGCCGAAGCGGGCGCCGAGGGCGACCATGTTGGCCGCACGCGCGGCCTGTACGTCGCGCAGCGCATCGCCGAGGTACAGGCAGCGGGCCGGCTCGATGTGAAGCTGGCGCGCGGCGGTCAGCAGCGGCAACGGGTCGGGCTTGCGCACCGGCAGACTGTCGCCGGAGAGCACGCAGCCGGCGCGCTGGTACAGTCCCAGCTGGCGCATCAGCGGCTCGGTCAGCCAGTGCGGCTTGTTGGTGATCACGCCCCACGGAATGCGATGCGCATCGAGCTGCGCCAGGACTTCCTCAAAGCCCGGAAACAGTCGCGTGTCCACCACCAAGCGCGCGCGATAAAGATCCAGAAAGCGAGCGCGCAGCGCCTCGAACTG
>DATNNU010000152.1:0-2150 GCA_035601675.1 Steroidobacteraceae bacterium
GACGATCTGGGGCGCAAACCGGTCAAGCCGTCCTGAAATCCTGCGGCAGCTGCGCCGGGTGAATCTCAATGACTTCCACGATCACTTGCGTGACCTTGGCCGCGGACGGCCCAATCCACAGCCAGTCGATGAACTCGCGCACCCGTCGCTCCTCGCCGCAGGCGAGCACCTCGACGCGACCATCCTCAAGATTTCGCGCGTGGCCGGCAATGCCGACCTCGCGAGCGCGCTGCTGGGCGCTGGCGCGGTAGAAGACGCCCTGTACGCGGCCAGAAACCAGGCAGCGGCGCGCGACCGGTTGGGCTTTGGATTGCGAATCTGCGCTCACAGCGCATGATTTCCCGGCGCAATGCATGCAGTCAACCGGCTCTGCACAGCAGCGTTTGCGGTTAGACTGCCGCCGATGGCTGAAGTACTGGTCGTGTATTACTCGCGCGAAGGCAGCACCGCCGAGCTGGCAAGGCAGGCGTGCCGCGGCATCGAAGCCATCGAAGGGGCAACCGCGACGCTGCGCACCGTGCCGGCGGTCAGCGCCCGCAGCGAAGCTGCGCCCCAGGCAGTGCCGGACCAGGGGCCGCCGTACGCAACACTGGACGACCTGCGCCGCGCCGATGCGCTGATGCTCGGCAGCCCGACGCGTTTCGGCAATATGGCCGCACCGCTGAAATATTTTCTCGATTCGACCTCCAGCCTGTGGCTCGACGGCACTCTGGCCGGCAAGCCGGCGGCGGTATTCACCGCCACCCAGACCATGCACGGCGGACAGGAGACCACCCTGCTGTCGATGATGCTACCGCTGCTGCATCACGGCATGCTGCTGGTCGGATTGCCCTATAGCGAGCGGGCGCTGTCGACGACGCGCGCCGGCGGCTCGCCCTACGGGGCCTCGCATGTCGCGGGCGTGCAGCGGGAGCTGACCGAGGACGAGCGCGTGCTGGCGCAGGCGCTCGGCAAACGTGTGGCGCAACTGGCGGTTACTCTGGGGCGTGCCGGGAGCGTTCAGCGAGCACCTGGCGGATAAATGGCACCGTGAGACGCCGCTGCGCCTGCATCGCGGCGGCATCGATCGCATCCAGCAGTAGGTACAGCGTCGGCAGATCGCGGCGGAACCGCCGCTGCAGATACAGCGCAGTCTCTTCAGGCAGCTCCAATCCACGCAAGTGCGCCCGCAGCCGTAACGCCTCGCGTTGCTCGGCCTCATCGAGCGCTCGCAGCGGCAGCAGCGTGGCGGCGGCAAAGCGTGATCCCAGGTCCGGCAGCGCCAGCTTCAGCAGCAACGGCGGCGCCACGGCGGCCGCGAGCAACACCGCGCCGCGCTCCTCGACTTCGCGATGCAGCCGGAACACACCCTGCTCCCAGTCACGCCTGCCGGCAATCGCCGCCAGGTCGTCGAGCGCCACCAGGCGCGCGCCGTGCCAGCCCTCGAGCGTCTCCGGACCCAATTCCGCCAATTGCGACAGCGGCAGGTACGCGGCGTCGGCCCCGGCCGTGCGCGCCATCGCGCAGGTCGCCTGCAGCAGATGAGTCTTGCCGACCCCATGCGGCCCGGAAAGCCAGTACACGCCGGCCAATGCGCCGCCCGCGAGCGTGCGCAGCTGCTCCACTGCCGCGAGATTCGCACCGGGCACGAAGCTGTCGAAGACCGCGCGCTCGCGCAGCTGCATCGCCAGCGGCAACTGTTTCACGGCGGCGATCCCGGCGGGCACTTGAACTTGCGCCTCAAGCGCGCGCGACCTGCAGCGCGCGGCGCATAAACTCGCGCGCGTAGGAGATCCCGCTGATCAGCACCGTGGCCAGGGTCAGCCACGCCAGCAGATCGAGCACGCTCTCGGGCGGCAGCCCGTAGCCGGCGTGCGCCACGATCGCCAGCACGTACAGCAGCTGCAGCAGCGTGTTGATCTTGCTGCTGATCATCGGCCGGGCCTTGAGCGGGCCCCAGCCGATGTGAAACGCCAGCGAGCCGAGCACGATCGCGACATCCCGCCCCACGGCGGCCGCCGTCAACCAGCGGGGAATCAGGCCGTACCAGGTGGCGACCAGAAACACGCCCACGAGCAGCAACTTGTCGGCCAGCGGATCGAGCAGCCTACCGAGCTCCGAAGTCCAGTGAAATCGCTTGGCGAGAAAGCCGTCGAGGCCGTCGCTCATCG
>DATNNU010000153.1:0-5827 GCA_035601675.1 Steroidobacteraceae bacterium
ATGTTCGCCATCAACGCCATCAATGCCAGCCGCGGCAGCCGCCTGCCACTGGCCATCGTGATCGCTTTCATGCGCGCTGCACCCCGCTTACACGCCCGAACACATGATTCAGTGACGCGAATCGCTGCGCCAGCGCCGCAGTCAGACTGCCGGCCGGAAGGCGCCAGCTCCAGTTACCGCTCGCCGTACCGGGCGTATTGAAGCGAGCCTGCGAGCCCAGTTGCAGCAGGTCCTGCGCCGGGATGATTGCCAGCTGCGCCACCGAGGACAGCACGGCGCGTGCCATGGCGTCGGCGAGGCCGGCAGCGTCCGAGCGCAGATAAAATGCCACGCGCTGCGCATCCGCGATCTCAAGGCTGCTGTACCAGCCCACGCTGGTGTCATTGTCATGCGTGCCGGTGTAGGCAACCACATCGCGCTGGTAATTTTGCGGCAAGTGCGGATTGTCGGGCGAGCCGTCAAAGCCGAACTGCAGCACCCGCATCCCGGGCAGACGGAAGCTGACCCGCAGCAATTCGACGTCCGGTGTAATGACACCCAGGTCCTCGGCGACCAGCGGCAGATCGGGAAAGTCAGCGCTGAGCGCCTGGAACAGCTCGTGCCCGGGCGCCGGGCACCAGCGGCCTTCGCGCGCGGTGCTCGCTCCGGCCGCAACGGCCCAATAGCCGGCGAGCCCGCGAAAATGATCGATACGCACCAGGTCGAAACGCTGCAGCAGGCGGCCAAGCCGCGCCCGCCAGAAGGCAAACCGGTCGCGCTTGGCCTGATCCCAGTCATACAGCGGATTGCCCCAGAGCTGCCCGTCGGCTGAAAAGTAGTCCGGCGGCACACCGGCCAGTAGCATAGGCCGGCCATCGGCGTCGAGCTGGAATTGCGCGCGCGCCGACCAGGTCGCCACCGAGTCCGGCGCCACATAGATCGGCAGATCGCCGAACAGGAAGACGCCGCGCTCGGCCGCGTAGCTGCGCAGCGCGCGCCATTGCCAATCGAACTGCCATTGTTCGATACGGCGACGGTCGAGCTGCTCGCGGGCCTCACGGGCGAATCGGTACATGGTTATGGGCTCGCGCACGCGGAAGGGCTGCGGCCAGTCCCACCAGGCGCTCTGGAAGCGATCGGCCAGCGCTTCGAACAACACGTAGGCCTCGAGCCAATCGTGATTCTTCGCCCGAAACAAGTCGAAGTCTGAACGCTGATGGTCGAGATCCGGCAATTCACTGCCATCGATCAGCGAGGTCTGGCCGGCGAAATCCGAGCGCGCCCAATAGGGCGATCCGCCCTCGCCCGGCGGACCCAGAGGCAGCACCTGCCAGATGGAAAACCCGGCCTGCGCCAGCCAGTCGATGAAACCGCGCGCCGCCGCGCCCAGTGCGCCACGGGCGGAGACGCCGTCTCCGCTAATGAGCGAAGTCGGATGCAGCAGCACGCCAGAGCGTCGCCGCTCCAGCAGCCGCGGAGCCACGCTCATGCGTGGCTGGGGGCGAGCTTCGCCAGCATGTCGGAGGTTACCAGCACCACGCCGTTATCGGTGACATGAAACCTGGCAGCATCGGCCGCGCGGTCGACGCCGATCTGCATGCCGTCCGGGATCTCGCAGTTCTCATCCAGAATCGCCTGGTTGACCGTACAGCCGGCGCCGATCTTGACGTTGGGCAGCACCACCGCGCGCACGATGCTCGATCGCTCCTCGACTCGAACATTGGAGAACAGCAGCGACTGATTGACGACGGCTCCCGAGATGATGCAGCCGCCCGAGACCATGGAATTGATCGCGGTGCCGCGGCGCCCGACCTCGTCCAGCACGAATTTGGCCGGCGGCTGATGCAGCTGATAGGTCCAGATCGGCCACTCTTCGTCGTACAGATTGAGTTCGGGTGCAACGTGCACCAGCTCGATATTGGCATCGTAGAAGGCGTCTACGGTGCCGACATCGCGCCAGTAGTTCTGCGCGCGCGTCTTGACGTCGGTGAACGGATAGGCGACCACATGCAGCAGATCGATCGCGGCGGGAACGACGTTCTTGCCGAAATCATGCGCCGAGTTGTCGTCGGTCGCATCGGCAATCAGCAGTTTCTCCAGCAGTCGGGCGTTGAAGACGTAGATTCCCATGGAGGCGAGTGCGACATCCGGCCGCGCGGGAATGGTGTCGGGCAGCTTCGGCTTCTCGGTGAATTTGGTGACGCGGTTCCAGTCCGTGACCGACAGCACGCCGAAGTCGCTGGCGCGTTCCGGCGGCACCTCGACCACGCCGACGGTGATGTCGGCGCCCTTCTCGACGTGATAGGCGATCATCGGACCGTAGTCCATCTTGTAGATGTGATCGCCGGCGAGCACCAGTACGTGCTTGGGGCGCAGAGCGCGGATCAGGTCAAGGTTCTGATAGACGCAATCGGCGGTGCCGCGGTACCAAGCCAGCCCGACCTGCTGCTGCGCCGGAACCACGTCGATGAATTCGCCGAACTCCCCGCGCAGGTAGCTCCAGCCGCGCTGTACGTGCTGGATCAGCGATTGGCCTTTGTATTGCGTCATCAGGAAAATCTGGCGTATGCCGGAATTGACGCAGTTCGACAGTACGAAATCGATGATGCGGAATTTGCCGCCGAACGGGGTCGCCGGTTTGCAGCGATGCAGTGTCAGGTCCTTGAGCCGCTCGCCGCGACCGCCGACCATGACCACGGCCAGGGTGCCGCTGGTCAGACGGCTGACGTAACGTCCAGAGGAAGCCCGCGACTGCTGCTTGGCCATAGGTTCGGGTGGTGACGGGACGCGATCAGTATAGTACGTTGGACAGCGACCGCAGCTGCATGTTCGGGGGATTGTTGCGCTGAATCCCCTGAACTGCGTCGGCGCAAGCGCTGACTTCGCTGTAGGAGGATCCGCGGCGTCGCGCGGAATTCGCGGGCCTAGAGCCGCCTGAGCAGACCCATCTCCATCGGATGCGCCAGCATGTCGTGCCAGGGGAAGATCCGGATCTCGAACGCGAATTGTCCGCAGTTTGGCGGCATCGCGTGCAGCTCGTAGACGGTCGAGCCATCGCTGTCGATCTCGCCGTTCGGGCTCAGCAGCGCGCGCCAGGCGTCGTCATGCTGATCGGAGCGAAATGAGGACAGCGCCGGCAATTCCATTCGCGATCGCGGCAGTACCCGCTGCGCTACGAATTCCACGCGCACGTCAGCCGGCGTGAGCCCGTTGAGCGCCGCGGCGACGCGAACGCTCAGCGCACGGGAACGTGGCAATTCGCGCGGCGTGTCGGTGAGGCGGCGCAGCGCCACGCCGGACCATTGCTCGCGCACGCGCTGCTTCCAGCCGCTCAGTTGCGTGGCCGCCGCCGCTCCGCCGAACATCAGGCGCTGGTGGTGTTGCGCGGCCGGGTAGTACACGCCGCGGGCGTAGTCCTGCACCACACGACCCATATTGAAGTGCGGGATCACGGTCATCATCGCGCGCTTGCAGCGCCGCACCCATTCCGGCGAATAGCCCTCCTCGTTGCGCGCGTAGTACAGCGGCACCACTTCCTCTTCTATGGCATCGAGCATCGCGGCTGAGTCGAGCGCGTCGCGCCGCTCGGCGTCCTGCGCGTCGGAGGCAGAAATACCCCAGCCATTGTCATGGTCGAAGCCTTCCGCCCACCAGCCATCGAGAATGCTGACATTGAGACGGCCGTTGATCGCCGCCTTGATGCCGGAGGTACCGCTGGCCTCGAGTGGTGCAACCGGGTTGTTGAGCCACACGTCGACGCCGGTCACCATCCAGCGCGCCAGTTGCAGATCGTAATCATCGAGAAATACCACGTTACCTGCAAATTCGGGCGTCAACATGAGCTGCTTGATCTCGCGCAACACCTGCTGACCCGGTTGATCCGCGGGGTGAGCCTTGCCGGCGAACAGAAACAGCACCGGGCGCTGTTCCGAGCCCATCAGCCGCCGCAGGCGCTCGCGATCACGCAGTATCAGCGACGCGCGCTTGTAGGTCGCAAATCGCCGCGCAAAACCGAGCGTCAGTACATTGGGCTGCTCAGGGTCGAGCAGCCGCGTGATCCGACGCAGCTGCGCCGGGTTAAGATCCTTGGCGCGATATTCGCGCCGCAGTCGCGCGCGCGTGCCCTCGAGCATGCGTGCCTTGACCTGCTGCGCCGTTTGCCAGAAATCGTAGTCCGGCACCTGCGTGAGCCCAAGCCAGAAGTCCCGATCCGACAGCCGTTGCCGCCAATCGGGACCCAGTGCGCCGTCGAAAAAACGACCCCAGGTCTGGGCCAGGAAGGTCGGCACGTGCACACCGTTGGTGACGTAGCCGACCGGATTCTGTTCCGGCGGCACTTCCGGCCACCGATCGGCGCACAGGCGCGACGATACCGCGCCGTGAATGCGGCTGACGCCGTTCATGCGCCGCGCGCCGTTGAGTGCCAGGTGCGTCATATTGAAGACGTGGGATGCGTTCGGTGCACGCCCCAGTTCGAGCACCCGCTCCGCCGAAACGCCAAGCTCGGCGAACATATCTTGGAAGCAATGCGTGAACAGACCCGTCTCGAAGGCGTCGTGGCCGGCCGTCACCGGCGTGTGCGTGGTGAACACGCACTGCGTGGCCGCCGACTCGAGGGCGGCGGGGAAGCTCATCCCGCCCGCGACAGCTTCGCGTACCAGTTCGAGAATCAGAAACGCCGCGTGACCCTCATTCAAGTGCCACACCGCCGGCGCCATCCCGAGCGTGCGCAGCGCGCGCGCTCCGCCGAGCCCTAAGATCATCTCCTGGCGGATGCGCAACGAGACGTCACCGCCGTAGAGACGATGCGTGATCTCGCGATCCTCGATGGCGTTGTCCTTGCAGTTGGTATCGAGCAGGTAGACCGAGACCCGGCCGACCTGTGCCTTCCAGATTCGCGCGACCACGTTGCGGCCGCCGATGCGTACCGTCACCTGCATCCACTCGCCGCTGGCGTCGCGCACCGCCTCGACCGGCAGGTCGCGTGGATCGGTTTCGGTATTGCTGGCGTGCTGGACGCCATCGCTGTCTACCGACTGGATGAAGTAGCCCTGGGTATAGAGCAGTCCGACGGCGACGAAATTCAGCCGCTCATCGCTCGCTGCCTTGCAGTGATCGCCGGCCAGGATGCCGAGGCCGCCCGAATAAATCGGGAAGCTCTCATGGAAGCCGTACTCGGCGCAGAAATACGCGACCAGCGGCTCGTTGGCCCGCTGCGGGGCTGACAGATAGGCATCGAACGACTCGAGCACCTGGCGATAGCGCTCCTGATAGGTGCGATCGGCGGCCGCGCGGTCGAGGTTTTCCTGGTTGCTGCAGCGCAACATGAGCCGCAGATTGCCGCCCACCTGCTGCCAGAGCTCCGGCTCCAGGTCTTCGAACAAGGCCCGCGTCGGGCGGTGCCAGCTGAAGAACAGGTTGCTGGCAAGCTCGGGCAGTCGTGCCAGCGGCGCTGGGATTAGCGGATAAATCTCAATGAGTTGCTTAGGCATGGTTGCCCTACGACGGTTCATCATAGGTTAAAAGTCTATCAGCAAGGCCCATGCATGCCCGTGCGCTGCATCGCAGGAAGAAGCCGCTCGATCGCCCCGCCAGCACCTCTGGAACCCGGACAGGCGCGCGCTGTTGACAGCATGACGCCTGCATCCACAGCATCACGAGGTGCGAACGAGACTGACACCGCTCGAGCAGTGGCAAGGCCCGGATCATCGCTGATCGACGCCAGCACCTGCGCCGCCTGCTGTACGCCATTGCCGTCTGCGGTGCGGCGTGCGGCCGGCAGGCGGCGCCCCCGAGTGCGGCGGCACGCGGCGGCGCCGATGCCGCGCTAGCGGGGCAAGTCGCGCCG
>DATNNU010000154.1:0-4640 GCA_035601675.1 Steroidobacteraceae bacterium
AGTGCCGGCCTTACCGCCGGAGAGCGGGTGGTCATGCAGGGCGTGCATGCCGTGGCTGCCGGCGAGAAGGTCGAGCCGGTGGCGCCGCCGCACCCTGAGGATGCGCCGCTGTGAGCGACGCAGCGAAAGGCGCCGCGAACCACGAGGGAAGCTTCAATCTCTCGGCCTGGACGCTGCGTCACCAGTCGCTGGTTTTCTTCCTGATGGCGATGGTGGCGCTGTTCGGCATGCTGTCGTACAGCCGGCTGTCGCAGTCGGAGGATCCGCCGTTCACCTTCAAGGTCATGGTGATTCAGACTTACTGGCCCGGTGCCGACGCGAAGCAGGTACAGGAGCAGGTCACCGACCGTATTGCACGCAAGCTGCAGGAAACGCCGCTGATCGACTTTCTGCGCAGCTACTCCCGCCCCGGCGAATCGCTGATCTTCTTCAACATCAAGGATTCCGCGCCGGCCGCACGCGTGCCCGAGACCTGGTACCAGGTGCGCAAGAAGGTCGGCGACATGAGTTACCAGCTGCCATCGGGTGTGCAGGGGCCGTATTGCAACGACGAATTCGGCGACGTCTACACCAATCTCTACGCGCTCGAGGGCGATGGCTTCACGCCGGCGCAACTGCATGACTACGCCGATCAGCTGCGCGCTGAGCTGCTGCGCGTGCCAGGCGTCGCAAAGGTCGACTACTTCGGCGACCAGAATCAGCGCATGTTCATCGAGCTGGCGAACGCCAAGCTGTCCAAGCTCGGCATCAGTGCGCAACAGATCGCGCAGGCGATCGGCCAGCAGAACGCGGTGGCCGCGGCAGGCGTGCTGACCACCGCCGATGATCGCGTCTTCGTTCGGCCCACCGGGCAGCTTGACAGTCCGGATGCGATCAACGACACGCTGCTGCGCGTCAACAATCAGACTTTCCGGTTGGGCGATATCGCCACGATTCGGCGCGGCTACGACGATCCGCCAGGACCGCTAATGCGCTTCATGTCGCAGCCGGTGTTGGGCATCGGCGTCTCCATGCAACCCGGCGGCGATGTGATCCAGCTCGGCAAAGCACTCGACCGCGCGACCCAGGGGTTGCAGCGGCGCCTGCCGGCAGGATTGAAACTGGCTGAAGTCACGAGCATGCCGCGCGCGGTGTCGCATTCGGTCGACGACTTTCTGGAGTCGGTCGCCGAAGCGGTCGCCATCGTGCTAGTGGTCAGTCTGCTGAGTCTGGGATTGCGCACCGGCATGGTGGTGGTGATCTCAATTCCTTTTGTATTGGCGGCCACAGCGCTGTTCATGCAGCTGCTCGGCATCGGTCTGGATAAGGTGTCGCTCGGCACGCTGATTCTGGGACTGGGATTGCTGGTGGACGATGCGATCATCGCCGTCGAGATGATGTCGGTAAAACTGGAGCAAGGCTGGAGCCGGGTGCGTGCCGCCGCGTTCGCCTACACCAGCACGGCGTTTCCGATGCTGACCGGCACGCTGGTAACGGTTTCGGGTTTCCTGCCGATCGCACTGGCCAAGTCGAGTACTGGCGAATATACGCGTTCGATCTTCCAGGTCTCCGCGATTGCGTTGCTGTTGTCGTGGCTTGCGGCGGTAATCGTGATTCCGCTGCTCGGCTATCACCTGCTGCCCGAGCTCCCCGCAAGCGCGCAAGCCGGCGGCCAATTGTGGCGCCGCCTGCTGCCGCGCCGTTGGCGCGCAGCGCCGGCGGCGGCGGTCATTCACCACGACGGCGAGCCCGATATCTATGCCACCGCGTTTTACCGCCGCTTTCGCGGCTGGGTGGATTTTTGCCTGCAGCGCCGCTTGCTGGTGCTGGCGCTCGTGGTCGGCTTGTTCGTCATCTCGCTGGCCGGCTTCGCGCTGGTGCCGCGGCAGTTCTTCCCCAGTTCCGACCGGCCGGAGCTGCTGGTCGATCTGCGCTTGCCGGAAGGGGCATCGATCGACGCTTCGCTGTTCCAGGTGAAGCGCTTCGAAGCCGCTATCAAGGATCGCGCCGAGATCAGCAGTTACGTCAGCTTCGTCGGCAGCGGCGCGCCGCGCTTCTATCTGCCGTTGGATCAGCAACTGACGCAGCCCAACTTCGCACAGTTTGTGATAACCGCCAAGGACGTCGAGCGGCGCGAACAGCTGGCGCGTTACCTGGATACCATGTTGTCGCGCGACTTCACCGCGGTACGCAGTCGCATCAGCCGCCTCGAGACCGGGCCACCGGTAGGGTATCCAGTGCAGTTTCGCGTCAACGGCGACGATATTGCGACCGTACGCGGCATCGCCGAACAGGTGGCAGTGATCATGCGTGCCGAACCGGGTACCCGGAATGTGCAGTTCGATTGGGATGAACCGGCGCAGCGTTCGGTGCGCTTTGAGATCGACCAGGTCAAGGCGCGGCAGCTGGGCATCACGTCGCAGGACATCGCCAACTTCCTCGACATGAGCCTGTCCGGCTATACCACCAGCAAGTACCGCGAACGCGACAAGCTGATCCCGCTCGATCTGCGCGCGCCGGCCGGCGAGCGCGTTAGTCCCGATCAGATCGAACGGCTGGCGATCGCAACGCCCGCTGGCGAGGCGATCTCGCTCGGGCAGCTGGGACGCGTGCGCTATGGCCTGGAGTATGGCGTGATCTGGGAGCGCGATCGCCAGCCTTCCATCACCGTGCAGGCCGAAACGCGCAACAACGTCCAGGGGCTCGATGTTACCAACGCGATCGACAACAAACTCGGCGTCGTACGCAGTCACCTGCCGGTCGGCTATCGCATCCAGGTCGGCGGACCGGTCGAGGAGAATCAGAAGGCGCAGAGCTCGATAAACGTGCAGATGCCGCTGCTGCTGATTGCCGTGCTGACGCTGTTAATGGTTCAGTTGCAGAGCTTCAGCCGCACCCTGATCGTGGTCCTGACCGCGCCGCTGGGCCTGATCGGCGTGATCGGTTCATTGCTGCTGTTCGGCAAACCGTTTGGTTTCGTCGCGATGCTCGGAACCATCGCCATGTTCGGTATCATCATGCGCAACTCAGTGATTCTGCTCGACCAGATCGAACAGGACATCCGGGCCGGCCACGGCCGATGGCATGCCATCGTCGACGCAACCGTGCGACGTTTCCGACCGATCACGCTGACCGCGGCGGCAGCCGTGCTGGCCCTGACGCCGTTGCTGCGCAGTAACTTCTTCGGGCCCATGGCCACCGCCCTGATGGGCGGTATCAGCGTCGCCACCGTGCTGACACTGTTCTTTCTGCCGGCGCTGTACGCCGCCTGGTTCCGCGTCAGGGCCGATGAGCTGGCGCCGCAGGTTGCATCATGAACCGCCAAACCATGGTTCGACGGGACTGCATGCTGGCCGTGTTCGCCGCAGCGCTCGCGGGCTGCGCTTTCGCACCGCTGAGCAATCCACGGGCGCCGACTTCGAGCGGCCGCTATGCGGCCGAAGCAGCGCCCGACACCACCGTGCAGGCCGCAGGCACCGCGCAGCACTTCGACGCCGGCGCCCAGCCGGTACCGCAATGGTGGCAGCTCTATGGCTCGGACACGCTCGACAGCTGGGTCGAAGAGGGCCTGCGAAACAATCCGTCGCTCGACGCGGTGCGTCACACGCTGGAAGCGGCGCACCAGCAATTCCGGGCACAGGTCGGCGGGACGACGTTGCCATCGATCGACGCCGGCGGCCAGGTCAGTCGGCAGCGCGCGCTCGGGCTGCCGGATATCGGGCCGCCGACCAACCTCTACAACGTGTACGCCGGCGAGCTGAGCCTGAGCTATACCTTCGATCTGTTCGGTGCCGTGCGATACGGCGTTCGGCAGGCGGCGGCGCAAGTGGATTTGCGGTGGTATGAATTCACCGCCGCGCGGCGTGCACTCGCCGCCAATATCGTCATCGGCGCCGTCAATGCCTCGGCGCTGGCCGAAGCCCTCACGATCAACGAGCGATTGGCGCAGCTCGCGCATGAACAGGCTGAACTGACCGAGAAGGCCTATCGCTCGGGCTCGACTTCGCACGATGCGGTCCTCGCGGCACAGCAGAGCGCGGCGGCGCTGGATGCCTCGCTGCCGTCGCTGCGCAGCCAGGCACTGCGCGCCCGGCATGCGCTCGCGGTCCTGATGGGCCGGACGCCGGACCGGGCGCCGACGCCGCTGCCGCTGTCGCGATTGCAATTGCCCGCCGAAGTGCCGCTCAGCGTGCCGTCGGATCTGCTGCGCCAGCGCCCCGACGTACTGGCGGCTGAGGCGTCGGTGCACGCCGCCGCCGCGCAGGTCGGTGTGGCGACCGCTAACCTGTTCCCGCGCATTTCGCTGTCCGCGTCGTATGGCTCGGCCAGCTTTAATAGCGCTTCGCTATTCACCGGCCCAGCCACGGTGTGGAGCGCCGGGGCAAGCTTGGCCCAGCCGATCTTCCGCGGCGGTGCGCTGCTGGCGCAGCGTAAGGCGGCGGTCGCGAATTACGACGCCAGCGTCGCGCAATACCAGCAGACCGTGCTTAACGCCTTCCAGAATGTCGCCGATTCACTGACGGCGCTGAATCAGGACGCATTGGCACTGCAGGCCGCGCAGGTCGCATCGGCGGCAGCGCGAGCCTCGTTCACCGAGAACGACAGCCGCTACCGTCTCGGGGCGCTCTCGTATCCGATGACCGTCGCCAGCGAGCAGCGTT
>DATNNU010000155.1:0-3643 GCA_035601675.1 Steroidobacteraceae bacterium
CCCGCCGCCCCGCCGACGCCCGCGGCCGTCACCGCCGAGCTGCTGGCGGGGGCCCGCGCTGCTGCCGATGCGGTTCACGTGGCGTCGGAGCTTGCGCGCTATGTGCTCGATATTGCCAAGGCCTCCCGTGAGCACACCCAGCTCACACTCGGGTTGTCGACCCGCGGCGCGCTGGCGCTGCTGCGTGCCGCGCGCGTGGCGGCCGGACTGCGTGGAGCGCAGTTTGTCAGCCCCGACGATGTGAAAGTCGTCGTGCCGCTGGTGCTGCCGCACCGGCTCGTGCTCGCCAGCGAGGCGCTGCTCGAAGGTACGACCGAACTGTCGGTCACGCAGCGCCTGATCGATCAGGTGCCCGTGCCGCGCTGAATCGGCACAGCCTCATGGGATTGCGGCAAAATGCATTGCTACTGGTGCTCCTGACCGGGCTGATCGCGATCGCCGGTGATTGGAGCGGGCAGGCGGCGCTGGCGCGCTACTGGTGTCTGCCCGCCGCTCTGTTGCTGCTCGGTCTGGCCTACGAAGCCTGGATCGTCAGCCGCGCGGCTCCCAGGCTCGCGCTGCGTCTGCCGCGGCGCTGGGTTCTCGGCCGCGCGACGCCGGTGGATTTCCAATTCACGCATGACTTGCGACGAATGCTGCGCATTGAGCTGGCGCCGTCGGCGCCGCCCGAAGTGTCGCTCGATCGTTCCGTGGGTATCGTGTCGGTGCCGGCAGGCGCTGCCGGCAGCTGGTCTGTGAGCGCTACTGCGCGTCGCCTGGGACGATACCAATGGCCCCGAACCAGCACCCGCGTCGGCGGCGCTCTCGGACTCGCCTGGTGGAACCGGTGGCTTGCGAGCGGCGCCGAGATGCAGGTGATGCCGGATTTTCTGCGCGACGCCGAGCGCGCCATCGGCGAGCCCGCGCGCGGTGCCCGGCCGGCGCAGCGCTGCGGCTCCGGCAGCGAGGTACTGCAGCTGCGCGAGTACCAGCCCGGTGACCCGCCGCGCGCGATCGACTGGAAGGCGAGCGCTCGACTACGGCGGCTGGTCAGCCGCGATTTCTCCGAAGACCAGCATCTGGAGATCGTCGTGGCACTGGACGCGGGACGCGCCAGCGGGCTGGCCGCTGGGCATACCGATCGCCTGGCGTTGTACGCCAATGTCGCCGCAAGGCTGGCGCAGCGCGCGACCATGCTCGATGATCGGGTGGGACTGCTGATCTATGCCGATCGCCCGCTGGCGGCTGTGGCACCGAGCCATGGCATCGCCGCGCTCGCCAGACTACGCGCGTGCCTGGCCGAGGCCTCGGTGCAGCCGGGCGATTCCAACCCCGCGCTGGCGGCCATCCGCATTCGTTCGCTGGCCCGTCAGCGCAGCCTGATCGTCATGCTCACCGATCTTGACGACGCTTCGGCGACCGGGGAGTTGCGCAGCGCGGCGCGACTGCTGTTGCCGAAACACCTGCCGTTCATTGCCGGTGTCGCGAGCGAACGCGTCGCCGCCCTGGCTCGCACCCCGGCCCGGGACGCGCTGGAGGTGTATCGCTCGCTGGCCGCGCAGGAGTACTGCCATACGCTGGCGCGCAATGTCGCCTCGCTGCGCGCGCTGGGCGCTGCGGCCGTGTCGGCCGCGCCGCGCGAGCTCGATCGGGCGGTGCTCGAGGCCTACCTGAGTTTTCGGCAGCGCCGCCGGGTGTGAGTGCGAGATTGGCGCTGCCGCGGGCGTACAATGCAGCACCGAAGCTCGCGAATCACCATGGGCAAACCGCAGTTGGAAAACGCCGCGTCGCCGGGCGCGCAGCTATTGCTGTCGCCCGGCACCACCGTGCGCTGCCCGGCGTGCGAACATGAATTCAGCCTCGAGCAGGGCTTCGCCCGCAAAGCGCTCGAGCACCTCGAACAGCACAGCCGCGGTGCGCTGGCGGCGATGGAGAGCCAGGTCAAGCAGGCGGTGGAGCGGCGCTCGGCCGCCACGGCGAGCGAGCGCCGGGAGGCCGCGCAGCAGCAGATCGCGCAGCTCGAGCAGCTCATCAGGCAGCAGTCGGAATCGCATGCCAAGGCCCTGGGCGACGTGCGCTCGGTGGCGGAACGCGACATCGCGCCACAGCTGCAGGTGCTGCGCGCGGAACTGGCGCAACGCGATGACAGGCTCAAGGCGTTCGGCGAACGAGAAGCGGCGCTGGCCGAGCGTGAACGGCAGCTCGAGAACAGCGTCGCCAACGCTGCAAGGCTGAAGGCGGACGAGCTGCTCGCGGCCGAGCGCCAGGCGTTTGAGCAGCGGCTGGCTGATTTGGCCGGGCAACTGCGCGTGTCGCTCGATCAGGAACTGGAGCTGCGGCGCGCGAAGTCAGCGCTCGAGGATAGAGCCGGTCAGCTGGAGCTGGAAATCGCGCGTCGCCTGGATGCGGGTCGCTCCGAGCTCGAGGCCAGGATCCGCGTGCAGGAAAAGGAACGCTCCGATCTGGAGAAGGCGGAGCTGCATAAGAAACTCGAGGACGTCAACGTCAAGCTGCTCGAAGCGCAGCAGAAGAGCAGCCAGGGCTCGCAGCAGTTGCAGGGCGAAGTGCTCGAACTGGCGCTCGAAGAACAGCTGCGGCAGGCGTTTCCGGTCGACGCGTTCGAGGAGGTGCGCAAGGGCGCGCGTGGCGCCGATCTGGTCCAGCGCGTGAGCACGCGCACCTTACAGCTGGCCGGCACGATGCTATGGGAGGCGAAGCGCGCCAAAGAGTGGGGGCGCGACTGGCCCGGCAAGCTGAAGGAAGACATGCGGGCCGCGGGCGCCGACATCGGCATTCTGGTCACGACGACGCTGCCGGCCACGCTGCCGGCGGCGCAGGTATTTGGCCTGCACGAGGATGTGTGGGTGAGCAGCTGGGGGGCTGCGATTCCGCTGGCCATGGTACTGCGCGAGCGCATTCTGGAGGTGCACAAGCAGCGCGCGATTTCCGCAGGTAAGGGCGAGAAGATGGAGGCGCTGTACGACTATCTGACTTCGCCGCAGTTCGCACAGAAACTCAAAGCGGTCTACGGCACTTTCCAGGCGATGCAGGAAGATCTGCAGAAAGAGCGCAATGCCGCGGAGCAGCGCCTGGCACGGCGCGAAAAGCAGATTGCGACCGGCATGAAGGAGCTGCTGGGATTTGCCGGTGATGTGCAGGGGCTGGCGCAGCAGGAACTGCCGCAGCTGGAGATGGAGCCGGGGGCCGCTCGCGACGGCTCGGACTAGTTCAGCCCGGCAGCGAGCGCGGCTTTGAATGGCGCGCAAACACCCGCCCGCTCAGCAACAGCAGCATGAACAGCCAGTAGCCGACGCCGATCATCGCGCGCGCCGCCAGCGACACCGTCGGTGCGGGGGAAATAAAGCCCTCGATCAATCCGCAGCCGATCAGCAGCAGCGCGCAGGCGAACAGCACGCGTGCCATGCGGCTCGCCGCCTGTTGAAAGGATTCCCGCCGTGTCGGCGCCGTGGGGCGTATCAGCGATTCGCCCAGTGCGGTGCCGGCCGCCCCGGCAATGCACACCACCGACAATTCCACCGGGCCGTGCGCCAGCACGAATTTCAGCAGCTCGCCGTCGATGCCAAACTGGTGCGTGAAGGCGAACATCGCACCGAGCATCAGGCCATTGACCGCGGTGATGTAGAAGGCGCCGAGGCCCAAGAAG
>DATNNU010000156.1:0-3530 GCA_035601675.1 Steroidobacteraceae bacterium
CGGGCGAAGACGGGCGGCAGGGTTGCGCTGATTTCCGGCGGTGGTAGCGGCCACGAACCCCTGCACATCGGATTTGTCGGCAGCGGGATGCTGGATGCTGCCTGCCCCGGAAACGTATTTACCTCACCGACTCCTGACCAGATGCTGGCCGCGGCTGACGCGGTCAATTGCGGCGGCGGCGTGCTCTTCATCGTGAAGAACTACGCTGGCGACATAATGAATTTCTCCCTTGCGGCCGACCTGTACGCCAAGGAGTACGGCACACTCATCACCGACGATGATGTCGCCGTCGAAAGATCTGAGCATTCCATGGGGCGCCGCGGCGTTGCGGGCACGCTGGTGGTGGAAAAGGTAGTGGGGGCCGGCGCAGAGCGCGGCGACAAACTAGCCGCCTTGACCACCCTGGGCAAGCGCGTGAATGCGATGACTCGCTCAATGGGGGTTGCGCTGACAAGTTGCACCGTTCCCGCCGTCGGCAGGCCTACCTTTGAGCTCGGCGAGAATGAAATGGAGATGGGTGTGGGGATACACGGGGAAGCCGGCCGCCGCCGCGTCCGCTTGAGCTCCGCAAATGCGATTGCGGAGGAACTCGTGCAGGCCATTACACAAGACCTTCGTGCCGAGGCAGGCAGCGAGGCGCTGCTTTTGGTCAATGGATTGGGAGCCACGCCCTCGTCCGAGCTTTATCTCATGTACTCTGCTGCAGAGCATCAGCTCGCAAAGCACGCGCTCAAGGTCACCCGCAGCTTGGTTGGCAACTACGTGACTTCGCTAGACATGGCCGGCTGTTCAGTGACCGTAACCCTGCTCGATGAGCAAATGAAAGCGCTCTGGGATGCTCCCGTGCACACCGCCGCGTTGCGGTGGTAGTCGCGCAAGCTGAATAGGCGACACTCAGTCGTCCCATCCCACGGCGCCGCCATGAATGGCACCGATCAAGACACGAGTTCAGACGCGACCGGCGAGTAAACGCGGGGCAAGCCGAGCGGTCGTGAGCTACTCGGGCGGCGTGACGGCGATCGGTGCGGCGGGTGGCGACAAGCGATAGCCGCGCCAGACGCGCTCGAACAGCGGCCGGCTGCCCAGTGAGTACACCAGCGCGGCCGGCTGCTCCACGTTCCAGATCGCAAGATCGCAGCTCTTGCCGACTTCGACGGTACCGCGGTCCGCCAGCACTCCGAGCGCGCGCGCCGCCTCGCGCGTGACCCCGGCGAGGCATTCGTCGGCGCTGAGCCCGAACTCCACGGCGGCCAGATTCATCGCGCTCAGCAGCGAGCACATCGGCGAGGTGCCGGGATTGCAGTCAGAGGCGATCGCCATGGGCACCCCGGCTTGCCGCAGGGCGCCTACGGGCGGCGCCTGCTGCTGGCGCAGAAAATAGAAGGCGCCCGGCAGCAGCACGGCGACCGTGCCGGCGCGTGCCAGCGCCTCGACGCCGGCGGCGTCGGTGAACTCGAGATGGTCGGCGGACAGCGCGCCGTGGCGAGCGGCGAGCGCGGCGCCGTGCATGTTGGAGAGCTGATCGGCATGCAGCTTGACGGGCAGCCCCAAGCCGCGTGCGCAGTCGAACACCCGCGCCACCTGATCGACCGAGAACGCGATGGTTTCGCAGTAGGCATCCACGGCGTCGGCCAGGCCGCTGGCGGCGACCGCCGGCAGGTCGTGCGAACAAATGCGCTCGACGTAGCCATCGCTGCCGCCTGGAAACTTCGGCGGCACGACATGCGCGGCCAGATAGGTCGCGCTCACCGACAGCGGCCGCACTGAGGCGATGCGCCGCGCCGCCCGCAGGCAGCGCAGCTCGATCTCCAGTTCGAGTCCATAACCCGACTTGATCTCGAGCGTGGTCACGCCATCGGCCAGCAGCGCATCGATGCGCGGCAGCGCCGCGGCCGCCAGCTCGGTCTCGCCCAGGCGCGCGGTCGCCGCCGCGGTGCTCAGGATGCCGCCGCCGGCGCGGGCAATGCTCTCGTAGCTCTCGCCGGCGAGCCGGCGCTCCATTTCCGCGGAGCGGTCACCGCCGTAGACGATATGGGTATGGCAGTCGATCAGCCCGGGCGTCACGAGACGGCCTTCCAGATCGACCCACTCGGCATTGGGAAAGCGGCGCCGAAGCTCGGCCTCGCTGCCGATGGCGGCAATACGGCCATCGACGGCGGCGATGCTGCTGTCATGGCACTCGGCGCTGACCGTGCCGCCGCCGGCACTCATCGGCAGCAGCCGCCCGCGCGCGAACACGCGTACCGGGGGCGAGTCGGCGGCGGCAGGTGGCGCAGAAGAGGGCGAGGTCGGTATCGGCATGGGCTGCACAATGGGTATTTGGCGTCCGGCGCCGCTAGAATCGCGTACCCGAGCCGGTGGCGCCAGTCCTGATGCTAACAGTCACATTTGCCAATCTGTGGATCGACGGCGCCTTCCGGGCCAATGTCGCGGTCCAGATCGACGAGGCAGGCAGGCTCACGCGCGTCACGCCGGGCCCATCGGCCGCAGAGCAATCGGGAACCGAGCGATCGGCCGCTGGCCGCTCCGCGGCCTATGTGCCCGGGCTGACGCTACCGGGACTGGGCGATGCACATTGCCACGCGTTCCAGCGGATGCTGCCGGCCTGGACGCAGCGGGCGCGCACATCGGGCGAAGACTTCTGGAGCTGGCGCGAGGCGATGTACACCGCCGCCGCGAAGATCGGCTACGAGGATCTGGAGGCGATTGCGGCGCGCTGTTACCTCGATCTGCTGCGCGGCGGCTACACCGGCGTCGCCGAGTTTCTTTATCTTCACCGGCTCACGCGCGGTTCGAAGGCAGCGCTCGATGCCGATGTCGCCATCGCGCGCGCCGCGGCGCGCACCGGCATACGCCTGACGCTGCTGCCGACGCTTTATCAGCACAGCAATTTCGGCCGCGCTGCGCCGACACCGGGCCAGGCACCGTTCATCCGCTCCGCCGAGCAATTCATGCAGGACTGGAGCGAACTGGTGCGGCGCTATCCGCCCGACGGCGAGACCGCACTGGGCGTCGCGTTTCACAGCCTGCGTGCGGTGGATGTGGATACGATCGCCAGCGTGGCCTCGCAACTGGCGGCCGATGGGCGCTGTGCGGTCACTCATATTCATGTGGCCGAGCAGCCGGCCGAGGTGGCTGCGTGCCGGGATCATTACGGCAGCACGCCGGTGGCGTTTCTGGCCGAGCGCGGACTGCTCGGCAAACAGTGGGCGCTGGTGCATGGCGTGCACACCACGGCGGCGGAGCTGGCGCAGATCGCGGCCAGCGGCGCCACGCTGGTGCTATGTCCGACCACCGAGGCCGACCTGGGCGATGGCTGCGCCGATGCGGCCCATTTTCTCGACGCCGGCGGACGGCTGGCTATTGGCTCGGACAGCAATATCGGGTGCAATGCCTGGGGGGAGCTGCGCCAGCTCGAGTGGGCGTTGCGTTTGCTGCGTGGCCGCCGCAATGTTCTTGCCTCCGCCAGTGAGCCGACGGTGGCTGATCGGCTCTATCGCGCGGTGCTCCAGGGTGGCTGGGGGGCGCTC
>DATNNU010000157.1:0-4486 GCA_035601675.1 Steroidobacteraceae bacterium
CGCCAGCTCAAAGCCATTGCCGTCGGGCAGCCCGACATCGAGCAAGGCCAGCTCGAACGGCGCCTCGGCGATCGCCCGTCGTGCGCTGGCGACCGAGTCGGCGCGCGTGACCTGGAAACCCTCGGCGCGCAGCCGCTCGGCCAGCGTCTCGGCGACGTTGCGTTCATCTTCCACCAGCAGCAGCCGTGCGTCGGGGCTCATGAGTCGACCCGAAACCAGAGCTCGGAACGAAAGCCCTCCCCCGGGGAGGTATCGAAGCGCACCCGACCGTGCATGCGCTGCATCAGCCGGCGCACCAGATACAGCCCGACGCCGGCGCCCGGGGAGGCGGCGCCGCGGCCGAACAAGCGGCCGAGACGGCCGGTACCCGCAGGCACACCGTGGCCGTTATCCTGGTATTCGAGCACTACGTAGCGGCCCTGCCTTGAGGCGGTGAGCCGCACACTGACCGGGTTGACCTGCGAATGGCGCACGGAATTCTCCACCAGGTTGCGCACGATCAACTGCAGCGCCGCGGTATCGCCCTGCACCGGCGGCAAGTCCGCGTCCAGGTGCGCGCGCAGGTCCAGGCGCTCGCCATGCGCGGCGGCAATGTCCCGGATCGAGTGCGACAACCAGGGGTGCAACGGGATCTCCTGTTCCGACAGCGGACCGCCGCCCTCGATGCGCGCCAGCTCGAGCGTCTTTTCGATCTGCGATTCCAGCCGGTGCGAATCCTCGAGCAGCCGCCGCGCCAGTTCCGCGCGCTGATCGCCCTCGGCAATCGCTTCGGCCTGCAGCCGGATGCTGGTCAGCGGGGTACGCAGCTCGTGCGTCACCGAGGCGAAGAACGCCTGCATGGCGCGAGCACGCAGCTGCTCGCGCCAATAGAGCCAGGCCAGCAGCAGCGTCAACACCAGCAGCAGCGCCAGGAACGTGCTCGACTCACCGACCAGCATCAGCCGGGTGCGCGACCACTGTGCGGCGGTGAGTTCGTGGCCGGTGCCGCTCAGGCTTTGGAGCGCGGCAATGCGCGCCGCCTGGCGCTCGATCACCGTGGCCCACCACGCCACCAGCACCACCTGCAGCGCCAGCCACACCGCGGCCGCGCCCGCGACCAGCGCCGTGCGGCGCATCGGTACGATGCTCAAACCACCCTGTCCTGCGCTGCGACTCATACGCCCAGCCATTGGCGCCAGTGCGCCGGTTGCGGAAAGGCCCGCAGATTCTGCACCCCGGCGCGGCGCAAGTGTTCGTAGGTCTTGCCGGCACCGCAGGCGTGCTGCGCGCCGGGCGCCACGGCGCCGCGCCAGCGATCAAATTGCGCGCTGCTGGACCAGTACAGATGCGTCGCATCGGCCGGCGGCGCCGCGTCGGCCTGACCCCCCTTGTCAGCCTCGCCGTGGCGGTAGGTCGCGATCACCTCGCCGGCCGGCCAGCCGGCGACGGCGTCCAGGTGCGTCAGCACCGTCCATTGATCGCGGGCCGGCAACTGCAGCAGCGGCTCGGCCAGCAGCGGCGCGAGCGTCGCAAAGCCCAACCCTTCCGCGCAACCCTCCACCCACACGCCGCGGCCGGCCAGCGCCTGCCAGGTGTCGATGCCGGGAACCCAGACATGAGCGGCGGCGTTGATCGGTATCGAGTCGTCCTCGGGCAGTGCGCGCCGATGGGCGACGAACACGGCCGTGGCCGTCTTCAGCCGCTGTGCGCTTCGCGCGATGCCGGCCGCGATCGGCTCGACGCCGGCGCCAGCCGCCTGGCTGCCGTCCCAGGGTCTGACCGTGCCGGCCGGCGCATCGAGCGGCTGCTCGGGCGTCCACTGCAGTTGCGCCGTGCCGCTCTCGAGCGCGGCGCCGGACTCGCCCCCGGCGCGCTGATACAGCAGCGTGCCGACGCCCGGCAACTCGATCTGCGTGGCGCCGAAGCGCTGATGACAGCCGCCGCCGCGCATCGCGAGCAGCGCGCGCTCGACGTCGACCGCGCGGCGCGTCGGCAGATGATCGATGGTGCGCAGCACCGCTGCCGTGTCGGCGTCCTCCTGTCGGCATTCGATCGCCAGCGCGCCCTGGGCCGGCGCTGTGGGGCATTCCGACAGCGGCAGCAGCATGCGCCGCAACGGTGGCAACAGGTCGCGCAGCAGCGCCCGTCCCGCCTCATCGGCCCACAGCCGCGCCAGGCCGGCGAACGCCAGCACGATGCCATCCAGATGCCGCGTCGAACCGCGCGGTTCGCGCAGCCGGCGCAGCCGCGTGTCGACATTGCCGCGCAGGTCCACCAGCCGCACGCGTGCGAGCGAGCGCCGATCCTCGGCACGCCGCGGCAGCACGCGGTGCAGGAATTCGGGCACGAAACTGGCACGACGCGGCGAGGAACTGCCGATGATCAGCTCATGGCCGGCCGCCAGCCGCTCGGACACATCGGGGCTGAACAGCGCGATGTCATGCGGCTGCTCTCGCCGGGGGACCGCGGCCAGCAGCAGGCGCGCCGAGCGCGTAAGACTCAGGTCCTTGTAGGAATGGACGGTGAAATCCACCGCACCGCCGAGCAGCGCGGCGTCGAGCTCATCGGTAAAGAATTCCTTGCCTTCCACCGCCGACAGCGGCGTATCAAGGATGCGATCGCCACGGGTTTCGATGCCCACCAGTTCGACCGTGCGACCGGGGTGCAGTTGTTCCAGTTGGCGCGCGACCGCTGCGCTTTGCGCACGAGCGAGAGCGGAGCGGCGCGTGCCGAGCTTCAGTGCTCGCGGCGCCATGATTCAAAGACTATCGAAGGCCGCGAGATCTTCCCAGCTGTGCGGATGCGAGGAGTTCGCGCCGAGCGAGCGCAACAGGGCCTTTTCCTGACAGGCGCGCCGGGCGCGCTCGAATTGACGCCGCCGCTGCTCGGACTGCGCCTGCAGCATCTCGAACAGCGCACCGAGGCTGACCAGCTCCGGCAATTCATTCCACGGTGCGGCCCCATCGGCGCCCAGCCCCAGATGGATCACCCGGCCGGCGCGATCGATGCGCTCGTGCCAGGCCGCAACGCGCGCGGCGTCTATCGGCGCATCGCTCGGCACGCAGACGATGACATTGCGCGCGCAGCGCCAGGCCGCCAGTTCCGACGCGAGGCCGCCCTCGATGACGCGCACGGCACGTGCCGGCTCGCGCTTGGCCAGCTCGCGTGCCAGTTCGAGCGCGCGCTCGCGGGTGCGATTCCACAGCCACAATTCCGAGCCCGGCAGCCAGGGCGCGACCGATTGCGCCAGCTGACCGGCGCCCAGCAGCAGCGTCGGGCCGCCGCCGGCCTCGGCGCCCAACAACCGGCGCGCCTGCGAGCCATAGGAGGCGCTGCCCAGCTTGGACAGATGCAGCGAGCGTATTTCCTTCGCGTCCTGAAACAGCAGCTGTATCCACGGCGAGAGCTGGCGTACCAGCGGCGAGCCGCGCTCGCACAATTCGCGCCAGGCGGTCTTGATCTGGCCGAATATTTCGGTCTCGGCGATGAGCTTGCTTTCAAGACCGGCGGCAAAACGCAGCAGGAACGCATAGGCGTCGGCGCCCTCGAAGCTCTCAAGCGCACCGTCGTCCGGAAATTCGCGGCGCACGAGCGCCAGGACCTCAGAACCGCTGCAGACGGCGACGCGGCGCTGGCAGGTATCGATCGGAAAATAATCCAGGCCCGAGGCAGCCTCGGCAGCAGCGGGGCCCGCGACCCGCGCACCGCGCCAGTGCAGGACCTTGAGATCACGTAACTCCATGATCGGCAGGCTAGCGCGGCCGGCGCCCAATTTGTCATGGCCGTGTCACTACGACTGGCAAAAGTGCCCGGGGAGCCAGTGCGCTTTTGTGAGCGTGAAGTCAGGCCAGCATCGCAGCGGTGATCGTGCGAGCTGTTAATGAGAATCACTATTATTAATCCCCCAAGACTGGGCGATGGTCATCGCGCTGCGGGCTAACGCGTCGGCGGATTGCGGGCGAAACGCGCATCCGCCAGGCCTTTGACATTGAGCTGGTACACGAACACATCCCCGGCATGCGGTTCGCCCGCCAGCTGGGTGGGGCTCAGGTCCATGCGTGCCGATGTGACAAACAGCCGATCGAGATTGCGGCCGCCGAACGCCACGCAACTGACCTGGGTCGCCGGGACATCGATCGCGCCGCTGATCGAGCCGTCCGGCGCGTAGCGCACGACGCGCCCGGCGCCCCAATGCGCGTTCCACAGATGCCCGTGCGCGTCGACGTGGGAGCCGTCCGGGTACGCGCCGGGTGGGGTACGCGCAAAGATCTGCCGATTGCCGATCGCGCCGCTCGACGCATCGATGTCGTAGCGCAAGATCATGCGATGCGGTGAGTCGGCGAAATACAGCTGACTGCCGTCCGGACTGAAGCAGATGCTGTTGGCGATCGCGATGCCGGTCAGGCAGACGGCCGATGCCCCGCTTCCCAGGCAGTAGAGCTTGGCGGTTGCCGCGCCGGCTCCTTCGACCATCGAGCCGGCCCAGAAACGACCCTGCCGGTCCACG
>DATNNU010000158.1:0-2676 GCA_035601675.1 Steroidobacteraceae bacterium
CATTTCGTGTTCATGGCCACCAGCAGCGGTACCGTCAAGAAGACCCCGCTGAGCGCGTTTTCGCGGCCGCGTCCGAGCGGCATCATCGCGCTCGACCTGCGCGGCGACGATCACCTGGTGGGCGTGGCGCTCACCGACGCGACGCGCGAGATCATGCTGGTCACCAGCGGCGGCAAGGCAATCCGCTTCCACGAGGAGGAGGTGCGGCCGATGGGCCGCGAGGCGGCCGGCGTGCGTGGCGTCAAGCTCGGCGAGGCCCAGCGCGTGATCGCGTTGCTGGTGCTCGGCGAGGGCTTTGTGCTGACGGCCTCGGAGAATGGCTATGGCAAGCTCACCTCGCTCGAGGATTTTCCCGGGCACGGTCGCGGCGCCCAGGGCGTGATCGCGCTGCAGACCACGTATCGCAACGGCGCCACGGTGGCGGCGTTGCAGGTGCAGCCGGGCGATGAGCTGATGCTGATCAGCTCAACCGGCACGCTGGTGCGTACACCGGTGGCCGACATCTCGGTGGTCGGGCGCAACACCCAGGGCGTGCGGCTGATACGGCTGGGCGAGGCGGAACGCCTGACCGGCGTCGAGCGCGTTGCCGGACTCGAGGCCGGCGACGATGCCGCCACGATCGACGGCGAGGGTAGCGACGACAACTCGGACAGCGCCGCGAGTGCTGATGGCTCGCCGATCGGCGACGGCGGCAGCGACGAAGTCAGTCCGCTGTAGTTCGGCGCTGCACGTGGAAGCTAAGGCGCCGCGCGCTGCTCTGCTAGAATTTCGTGCTGGCTGATGGCTTTTCGAAGCTGAGAGGTTGCGTGCGCGTATTCAATTTTGCAGCCGGTCCGGCGGCGCTGCCGCTGGAGGTGCTGGAACAGGCAAGGGATGAGATCAGCGACTGGCGCGGCAGCGGCATGTCGGTCATGGAAGTCAGTCATCGCAGCAAGGCCTTCATCGCCGTGGCCGTTGAGGCCGAAGCGGACCTGCGCGAGTTGCTGGGGATTCCGGTCGACTACAAGGTGCTGTTCATGCAGGGTGGGGCGACCGGACAGTTCGCGGCGATTCCGATGAATCTGACACAGGCCGAAAGCAGCGCTGACTACCTCAACACCGGCTCATGGTCGAAGAAGGCGCTCGGCGAGGCCAGGCATTACTGCAAGGTCAATGTCGCGGCCGATACCGCCGCGTCGAATTACACCAGTGTGCCGCCGCGCAGTACATGGCAGCTCACGCCAGGAGCGGCGTATGTGCACTACACGCCGAACGAGACCATCGGCGGTGTCGAGTTTCCGTTCGTACCGCAGGTCGATGCGCCGCTGGTCGCCGACATGTCCTCGAGCATCCTGTCGCGTCCGATCGATGTCAGCCGCTTCGGCCTGATCTATGCCGGTGCGCAGAAGAATATCGGACCCGCGGGCCTGTGCGTGGTGATCGTGCGCGAGCACCTGCTCGGCCGCGCGCGCCGCGGCACGCCCAGTGTCTGGGACTACAAGGCGATGGCCGATGAAGGCTCGATGCTCAACACGCCGCCGACCTTCGCCTGGTACTTCGCCGGACTGGTATTCAAGTGGCTCAAGAAGCAGGGCGGACTTGCCGCGGCAGCCGAGCGCAATCGCGCCAAGGCCGAGCTGCTGTATGCGATCATCGACAGTTCCGGTTTCTATCGCAACCCGGTGGACCCGCCCTGCCGCTCGTGGATGAATGTGCCGTTCGTGCTCGCGGTCCCGGCGCTGGATAAAACTTTCCTGGCCGAAGCCAACAAGGCGGGCCTGATGAACCTCGAAGGCCATCGCTCGGTCGGCGGCATGCGTGCCAGCCTCTACAACGCGACCTCAATCGAGGCCGTCAGGGCGCTGACCGAATTCATGCTCGAATTCGTGCGTCGGCACGGCTGAGCGGCAGCATCGCGCCATGGGATACCGGGTTCTGACCCTGAACAACATCAGCGTGCGCGGGCTCGAGCGCCTGCCGCGCGATCGTTATGAGCTGGCTTCCGAGATTGGCCACCCGCACGCGGTGCTGCTGCGCTCGGCCGACATGCACGGTATGAAGATCCCGCCCTCGGTGCTGGCGGTGGCCCGTGCCGGCGCCGGCACCAACAATATTCCGGTGGCGGCACTGAGCAGGCGCGGCGTGCCGGTGTTCAACGCACCGGGCGCCAACGCCAACGCCGTCAAGGAGCTGGTGCTGGCGGGCCTGTTCCTGGCGGCGCGCAACATCTGCCAGGCCTGGGCCTATGCGCGCGAGCTTAAGGGCGATGACGACGCCATTGATGAGACCGTGGAGAAGGCCAAGAAGAAGTTCGTCGGCTTCGAATTACCGGGGCGCACGCTGGGCGTCGTCGGCCTGGGCGCGGTCGGGGTCGAGGTCTGCAACAGCGCCCAGGCGCTGGGCATGAAAGTGCTCGGCTACGACCCGCAGATCACGGTGACGCGCGCCTGGCAGCTGTCCTCCTCGGTACAACAGGCGCTGTCGCTCGATGACCTGTTCGCGCGCTCCGACATCATTAGCGTGCACGTACCGATGCTCGACGCGACCCGCGGCCTGATCAACGGTGCACGACTGCGGCTGATGCGCCCCGGAGGTGCGGTGCTGAATTTCGCACGCGCGCCGATCGTCAACGAGGCTGAGCTTGCGGCCGAACTCGACCGCGGTCATCTGCACGCCTATATTTGCGACTTTCCCACC
>DATNNU010000159.1:0-11352 GCA_035601675.1 Steroidobacteraceae bacterium
GAACAGTAGCCGCTGCCAAGCGCGCGCCTAGCTGCCGATTCGCTCCGACAGGCGTTCGAACAGACGACCGAGTCGCGAGGCTTTGCTCTTGGCCGGCTTCGGTCTGGCCTGCCCCACTCCCGAATCGTTGATCAGCGGCTCGCGGCCGTCGTCCATCTTCAGTTCCCCGGCGCCGAGAATCTCGAGTGTTTCCTCGAGCGTCATCGGTTTGGTCCTGGAGCGGCCATTGCCGGCACTCTGCGTTCGCAGCTTGGCGCGCTTGCCGGGCGCGCTGCGCGCGGGGCGCGGGCTGCCGGTGCCTGGCTTGGCGCCTGACGGCAGCGTGAGCCCCCTGTCTTCGATGAATTCGAACTGGGTCTTGGGCGGCGTCGCCGGCACGGCGGTTTTCGCCGGCGCGGTCACCGGCGGACGCCCGGATGCGAGGTTGGCGCGCTCACGCTCACGTGCCGTCACCGGCACCACCGACACGGTCGCGAACTCCGAGCGCACATAATGCGCGACCTGCTTGGCCGACACCGCATCGGTGAAAAAGCCCAGGCGCAGACCATACCAGCGCCGCCCGTCACGATTGCCTTCCGCGCCATAGAGCGTATAGGCACTGAATATCGCCAGCTGCGGCACCTGCGAGATATCCATCGGCTGCACCGACCACATCAATTGCACCGCGTAGTAGGGCTTTTCAGCGCGCGGCTGCGCCGCGTCCTCCATTGCCTCCCACGCGCGGGCGCCGGCGCGCACTCCCGCCGGCACAGCCATCGCAACAGTCGAGCCGGTAGCCGCAGTCGAGTTCGTGCTGCCGGCCGCAGCGGCTGCGCCACGCTCCAGTACCGCCAGTACGCCAATATCGCTGATGGGCTCAGCGCTGTCTTTCGCCGCGCCAGCCGCGCGCGCAGTCGAGATGCCGCTCGATGCGCTGGCCGCCGGCTTGAGTTCCGGGATCGGACGCAGCACCGGTGCGCCCTCGCTGGTGTCGTCGAGCGAAGCGATCGCAGCTCGTACATCATTCAACGAGCGGGCGGCGGCAACGATTTCGGCTTTGAGAATCTGGCCTTCGGGTATGCGACGGCCTTCGTCGGGCACCAGCGCGAGCGCGGCGGCATCGAGCAGCGCCGATTCCTTGATCGAGACGCTGACCGTATCCCCGGCGATGGCGGCGGTGGTGGCGGCGGCAGCGGCAGTGGTCGCTGCATCGGAAACATCGGCGCCGGTGTCCGCGCTCGTCGCTGCATCGGCTGCATCCGCCGCGGCCGGCGTCGCATCGAGTGACGGTTCCAGCTGCGCCGGCGCGACCTCGCCAGCGCTGGTCGGTGCCGCGGCCGCGACGCGTTGCGCGGCGGCGCCCCGCAGCCGCTGGCCGGGCGCCAGACCCGCCCAGGCTCCGGGATAGATTTCACGCACGATGTCGAGCAGCTTCTCCGCTTCTTCCTGCGTCTCGAAATATCCCATGTGCAGACGAAAGCGCTCGCGCGACTCTTCGCGCCGGCGCGAAACAAAAAATGAAAAGCGCTTGAGCCCGGCGTGATCCGGCGGCGCGAGCGCGACCGGCGACGTCGATGAGCACAGATTGATGACGAAAGCGTTCAGCCGCGCGGCGCCCGGCAGACCAGCGCCGTGCGTATCGACTGTTGATTGCTTCGCGAAATTTGCCTGTTTCATGCGCTGTTCCCCGATGCCCTATGACCCAACCAGAAATGGCGGCACCCGGAAACATGCAGCGCGGCTGACACCAGGTCCGATGTCGCCCCTGGCGGCGCGATTATCGGCTCTGCGGCAACCCCGCTATCCCTACCATGCTTCGGGACCGGTGGCTTTGCGTCCCTGCCTTGCGACAGGTTTGCCCTTAATTAACGCGTTTGAGTGTGACACCTTTCGGCGACAGGTCAAGGTCGAATGTCCGTATTCTCAAGCAGTGACGCGATTCGGACTGCGGCACCACAATCTGTCAAATATGGCCGCGCCGCGTCATCCGGCGGCGCGCCGCAGCAATGCCGTGGAGCCGCGCTGCTGCGCCAGGCGTTCAGTGATATCGGCGACACTCTGCGGCCGCGCCAGCACGAATCCCTGCGCCGCGTCGCAGCCGCGCTGGCGCAGATAGTCAAGCTGCGGCAGCGTCTCGACGCCTTCGGCCACGACCTGCTTGTCGAGCGCATGCGCCATGTCGATGATCGTCGCCAGCAACGTGGTCGCCTGGCAGTTGTCGGGCACTTCGCTCACTAACGAGCGATCGATCTTGATCGCATCCACGGGAAGCTGCCGCAGATAATTCAGCGACGAGTAGCCGCTGCCGAAATCATCCAGCACCACTCGCACACCGAGCGCCGCCAGATTGCGCAGAGCCAGCCGCGCCTCGTCATCCGCGAAAACCGATTCGGTGACTTCGAGCTCGAGTATCTGCGGCGGCAGGCCCATGCGTGTCAGCGTATCGCTCACCAGCGCCACAAAGTCGCCGGTGCGCAACTGCTGCACCGACACGTTCAGCGCAAGCCGGCCCGGCGCAATGCCCTCCTCGCGCCACAGCGCCAGCTGGCGACAGGCGCTCTCGAGCACCCAGGTGCCGATCTCCACGATCAGCCCGCACTGCTCTGCCGCCGGCACAAAATCCTTCGGAAAGCGCAGCCCTTCCCGCGGGTGCTGCCATCGCACCAGCGCTTCCAGTGCGACCAGCTCGCCATTCTGCAGCGCGTACTGCGGCTGATAGTACAGCGCGAATTCGCGGCGGCGCACCGCGCGGAACAGCCCGCTCTCGGCCAACTGCATCGACGCGCGCGCCATCTTGCTGTCGAAAAACACCGCGCACGAACGGCCGCTGTCCTTGGCCTGGTACATCGCCAGGTCGGCATTGCGCAGCAGCTCCTCGATGGTGTTGCCGTCTTCCGGGAAACGTGTAATGCCGATGCTGGCCCGCACCTGGTGATCGCGGCCGGCGATGTTCACCGGCCGCTGCAGTGATTCGATAATACGCTGCGCGATCTCGTTGGCCGCTTCGGCGGTCGACACCTGCCGCAGGATGACGGTGAATTCATCGCCGCCGAGCCGTGCCACGGTATCGCCGTCCTTGACGCAGGAGCGCAGGCGCTGTGCCACGATGGTCAGCAGCTGATCGCCGGCAATATGGCCGACGGTATCGTTGACGCGCTTGAAATGGTCCAGATCCACGTACAGCAGCGCGCCGCACGGCGAGCCGTCGGTGCTACTGGCCAGTTCCTGCGACAGCCGGTCGCGAAACAGCACCCGATTCGGCAGCGAGGTCAGCGAGTCGAAGTGCGCCTGGCGATAAAGCCGCGCATCGCAGTCCTGGTTCGACAGCGCAATCTGCAGTCTCGACGTGCACTGCGCACCGTAGTGCACCAGCTCCTCCGACGGCGCCAGCATGCCGCGGTAGCCGACCGACAGCATCGCCGCGACCTCACTACCGGCGAAGATCGGCCACACGTAGCAGACCTCGGCGCCGCGCTCATACAGCGGTTGGAGAAAACTGTAGCGATCCAGGTGATGCGGCTGCACCGCGATGCCCTGCGGTATGTCCTGCAGCGCCATGGTCATCTCCGGCTCGAGATTGATGCGGCTGACTGGACAGATGACGCCGTCCGCGCCCGCGACGAACGAGCGCGCATGGCCCGGCGCGTCGCGATCGAGCAGCGCCACCGCGGCAACCTGTGACGAGGTCAGCGCGCATACGCGCAGCAGGATAGGCTCGATCGATTGCTCCAGGCCGGCGGCCTCGAGCAGCAGCCGGTCGATCTCGGCCAGCCGCTGCTGTGCGCTCCACTTGCTCTCCAGCGCGGTGATCGCAAGGTTATAGGACTGCGCCACGGCGCGCGGCGTGTCGGCGGCGCCCTGCAGGCTGACCTGCTTAAATTGCCCTTGTCGCAGCGCGAGCAGCGCCGCATCCAGCCGGGTCAGCACCGACTGCCAGCGGCCGGACAGGTACCAGGTGGCAAAGAACACCGCAGCGGCGCCCAGCAGCAACAGCGGCAGCAGGTTATTGAACAGCGACAGCGCTGCCGGGCCTGCCTGCGCCAGTTTTCCATAGATCACCACATTCCACGGCGATCCACTGACGCGGGCAGATTGCAGATCCACTCTGACCATGGCACCGCGCCAGGCCGCGCCGCCCTGTTGCCAGTCGCGCAGCACCGGGCGCCCGTGACCGGTCTGGTCGATCGGAGAGCGCGCAAACATACGCAAGATCTCTGACGGCAGCGCCGTGCCCTCGAACACGATGTGTTCGGCCGCATCGAGCACAACCATCGAATCCTGATTCGGCAACTCCTCGGCGCCCTGCCACAACCACCCCGGATCGAATTCGAACATTGCAAGCTGCGGCGAGTTGGCGGCGCTGGCGACGCGCAGCAGGTAGATGCCGGTGTGGCCCGCCTCCGGCGTCGCGATCTTGAGCAGACTCTGGCCCGCCTTGAGCTTGAGCCGCTCGTCGGCACTGAGCTGATCGCTATCGTCGCGCGCAGACTCTTTAAATGGGAACAGCGCCACGCCGTGGAACGCATCGGCAGTCAGCATACGCTCGCGCAGCAGCACGCCGGCCGCGCCGCCATCAGCTGCCGTCAGGTAGCGCGCCAACGCGTCGGCCAGCTCCACGCGTCCGCGCAGCTCGCGCGAAAAGCTGTGCGCGGTACCGTCGATTCGATCGGTGACGATGCCGTTGCGGTCGGTGACGACTTCGTGGATCCGAATCCAGCTCGCCGCGACCAGGCTGCTCAGGGCCGCAAGCGCAATGACCAGCGCCATCCGCCGCCACATCGATGGCGGCTTTGCCTTTGCTGCAGCATTCATGAATTTAGGTGGCTGGCTCGCGATGGGGACAGGCCGTCGTTGATCTGTAACACTGGATTTAACGACACTGGGCCATCGCAATTCAGTGTCTTGGCGCAAATTCTCCGCATCGCATGAGCGGCAATAGTGCGAATTACGTCACAGACGCGTCGGTTCGCCTCCGGGCGCTGACGCCGGCCAGACTGCGGATGCCGTCGTAGGTATAGCGGTAAACGCCGCGCCGGCCGCTACCTGCGGCGCCGCACATCGCTGCTGCCACGGTCGCGGCCGGAATCGCGCGCCAGCGTGACCAGCCACCCAGCAGCAGCGGATTCAGCAGCCGCATCGCCGCCTGTGCGCCCAGCTCGAGCAGCCGCAGATCGCGGCGGGCACCGAGCAGCAGCGAGGGCTGCAGGATATCGAGCGCGCGAAAGCGCAGGCCTTCCAGCGCCTTCTCCATCTCACCCTTCACGCGCAGATAAAAATTCTTCGACGCCGCATTCGCTCCCAGCGACGACACCACCACCAGCCGCTCCGCGCCGCAGTTGCGCGCGAGCTGCGCAAATTCCTGCACCAGGTCGAGATCGATAGCGCGAAATGCCGTCTGGCTGCCGGCGTCGCGGATGGTGGTGCCGAGGCAGCAGAATGCGTCCTGGCATGGCAGCCCCTTGAGCTGCGCCTGCAGCGAGGCCTCGAAGCGGACCACGCGGTTGGCCAGCCGGGGATGATCGAACGGCAGCGGGCGCCGCGACAGCGCGTGCACGCGCGCGTATTGCGGCGACTGCAACAGCAGCGGCAGCAGTTGGCCACCGACCAGGCCGCTGCCGCCGGCAACGAGCGCGATCCTCCCTGCGCTTTCAGCCATGCATCGAGCTTAAAGTCGCGCGTTGCGGAATTCCAGGCACGCTTCACAGCGGCAGCGATATCTGCCCGCCGCGCGCCGGCGCCCGGAAGTGCTCACTCGACAGATCGCGCATGCGGCCCATCGACA
Organism: Steroidobacteraceae bacterium; assembly: GCA_035601675.1. Lineage (GTDB taxonomy): Bacteria > Pseudomonadota > Gammaproteobacteria > Steroidobacterales > Steroidobacteraceae > FEN-1191. The sequence continues at coordinate 5,762 of DATNNU010000159.1, forward strand.
GGCCATGACGCTTGCAGGCCAGGGTAAAGCGGTCGCGCAGCAGTTGCGCCCAGGCGCCGCTGCCGATCATCCGGCTGCCAAAGCGCGGGTCATTCTCGCGGCCTTCGCGCGCAGCGCGAATCAGCGCCATCACGTGCTCGGCGCGGTCGGGCAGGTGCTCGTCGAGCCAGGCCCGGAATAACGCCTTCAGCTCGTGCGGCAGGCGCAGCAGCACGTAGCCGGCCCGCATCGCGCCGTGGGCGGCGACCGCGGCCACGATGTCTTCGAGTTCGCAATCATTCACCGCCGGGATGATCGGTGCCACCAGCACGCCCGTGGGCACGCCGGCCGCCGCCAGCTCCCGCACCACGCGCAGGCGCGCCTGTGGTGAGGCCGCGCGCGGCTCCAGCGTGCGCTTGAGCGCAGCGTCCAGGCTGGTGATGCTGACGAATACCTGTACCAGCTGCTCGCGCGCCAGCGAGCGCAGCAGATCCAGGTCGCGCAGGATCAGCGTACCCTTGGTGATGAGGCTCAGCGGATGACGCGTGCGCTCCAGCACCTCGAGCAGCGAGCGGGTCACCCGCAGCTCGCGCTCGACCGGCTGATACGGATCGGTATTGGCGCCGATGGTGATCGGCTTGGGCACATAGCCGCGGGCGCCGAGCTCCACCTCCAGCAGGCGGGCGGCGTCCGCCTTATAAAAAATCTTGGTCTCGAAATCGATGCCGGGCGACAGGTCCATGTAGGCGTGGCTCGGGCGTGCGTAGCAGTATGGACATCCGTGCTCGCAGCCCCGGTACGGATTGATCGACTGCTCGAACGGAATATCCGGCGAGTCGTTGCGCGTGATGATCGAGCGCGCGGCTTCCGGACGCACCTGGGTCGCGATCGAGTCCGGCACTTCTTCGCGATACCAGCCATCGTCGACCGCCTCGATGGCGGCCTTCAGGAACCGCGGCTGCGGGTTCCCGAGCGCCCCTCGCCCCTTGTAGATCGTCATGGGGCATACTGTATATATATACAGTCACCGGGTAAACCGGCAGCCCAGGCAACGCGGCGGCTCCCCGCTCAGCCGGCGAGGAACATCCGGTAGGCCGCGTTCGCGGTCTCGTCGAGGTAGGCGTAGTGCAAGTCTTGCAGGTGCTGCAGGAAATCCTCGCGTTCCGCCTTCGGCACCTGGATGCCGGCCAGCACGCGACCATAGTCAGAGCCGTGGTTGCGGTAATGAAACAGGCTGATGTTCCACGACGTCCCGACGGACTTCAGAAACCGCAGCAGCGCCCCCGGGCGCTCCGGAAACTCGAAGCGATACAGCAGCTCGTCCACGCCCGCGTCCATCGCCGGCGCGGGGCCGCCAATCATGTAGCGCACGTGCAGCTTCGCCACTTCGTTGCCGCTCATGTCGGCCACCTCATAGCCGGCGCCGCGCAGCTGCGCGCTCACCGCGTTGGCCTCATCGTGGCCGTGGCCCAGCGCGAAGCCCACGAACACGCGTGCGCGCTCGCTGCCGTTGCAGCGGTAATTGAACTCGGTGATGCTGCGCTGGCCGAGCGCCTCGCAGAATTGCAGGAAGCTGCCTCGCCGCTCCGGGATCTCCACCGCCAGCAGCGCCTCGCGTTCGGCGCCCAGATCGGCGCGCTCGGCGACGTGCCGCAGCCGATCGAAATTCATATTGGCGCCGCTGTTGATCGCGACCAGCCGCTGGTCACGCAGCGCGCTGCCGCCGGTGGCGCTGCGCTCCAGGTAGCGTTTGATGCCGGCGACCGCCAGCGCTCCGGCCGGCTCGGGGATGGCGCGCGTGTCCTCGAAGATATCCTGAATCGCGGCGCAGATTTCGTCGGTATCGACCAACAGAATCTCGTCAACGTAGCGGCGCACCAGATCGAACGTCTCCTCGCCGACCCGGCGTACCGCGACGCCGTCGGCAAACATGCCGACGCGCTCGAGCGTCACGCGCTTGCCGGCTTGCAGCGACTGGTACATCGCCGCAGCGTCCTCCGGTTCCACGCCAATGATCCTGACGCGCGGATAGAGTTGCTTGACGTAGGCGGCGATGCCGGCGATCAGGCCGCCGCCGCCCACGGGGACGAAGATCGCATCGAGTTCGCCGCCGCTCTGGCGCAGGATCTCCATGCCGATCGTGCCCTGGCCGGCAATCACGTCCGGATCGTCGAACGGATGCACGAACACCATATGTCGCTCGCGCACCAGTGTCAGTGCGTGCTCATAGGCGGCGTCGTAAATGTCCCCGTGCAGCACCACTTCGGCACCGAGGTCCATCACCGCCTGCACCTTGATGGTCGGCGTGGTCTGCGGCATCACGATCAGCGCCGGGATGCCGCGCTCACGCGCCGCCAGCGCCACGCCCTGTGCATGATTGCCGGCCGAAGCGCAGATTACTCCGCGCTCCGCGATCGCCGCCGACAGATGGGCAATCTTGTTGTACGCGCCGCGCAGCTTGAACGAGAACACCGGCTGCAGGTCTTCGCGCTTGAGCAGGATCTGATTGCCCAGTCGACGCGACAGCCGCGGCGCGGCATCCAGCGGCGACTCGATGGCGACGTCGTAGACGCGCGCCTTGAGTACGCGCTGCAGGTAATCATCGGTCATCGAATGAGAAAACCTGGTCCCGGGGCGGCGAAGCTTAAGCTATTGGCCGCCGCCGGCACAGCAGCCGGCCGGGTCCTAAGCCTCAGCCGCCGCGCTCCTGCGGCGGGCGCTCCGGCTGGGTCCTGATCACGAAACGGAACTCGCTCTTGCCCAGCGTCACGATGTCGCCTTCCTTGAGCGCGCGGCGGTTGATCCGCTCCGCGTTCACAAAGGTGCCGTTGGTGCTGTTGAGATCCTCGATGACCGTTTTCGTACCATACAGCAGCACCACCGCGTGGTGACGGCTGATGAATTCGGCATCGATCCGAATGTCATTGTCGGCCGTGCGCCCGATGGTCGTGCGTCGTCCGAGCAGCTGCACGATGCCGGTTTCTCCCTGGGTCCGCACCAGCATGCGCGTCGGTTCGGCATCGCCCAGGTGCTCGAGATTCTGCTGGATGTTGCCGAGCACGGCCGCGCTGCTCGCAGTCGCGGTCTCGAGCCGCTGGATCAGCGCATCGCGTTGTTCGAGCATTGCCCGCACGGCTTCCAACTGTGCGCGCAAATCGCCAATGTTCTGAGCCTGCGAGCGCACTTCCGCTTCCAGCGCGACGTGACGCTCGAGCCCGGCCTTATCCGCGGCCTTCGCGGTTGCCTGCTGCTGTTCATGCTCGGAGCGCATCGCAATCGCTTCCGCCTCCAGTGTCGCAACCCGCCGCTGCTCGATGTTGATTTTCCCGAGCAGGTCTTCCTCGCGCGCCGCGTGCAGCTTGATACGCTCGGCGATCTCACGCTCCAGCGCCGCCACGCGCTGACCGCGCTCACTGATCACTGCCTCGCGATCGCCGAGCAGCGAATCGAATACCTGGCGGCGGCCCTCGAGGCTCCGCAGATTTTCGCGGAAGCGCTCGGCCTGCGCCAGGGCCAGCACCAGATCGCCCTCGACCGCGCGCAGGCGCCGCGCCTGCGCCTGACGTTCCTTAAGGCTAGCACTGGCCGACGCATTGTGCGATTCGATCGCGGCATGGGCGGCGGCCGCTTCCTCGCGCGCGGCCTTGAGGTCGGCTCGCAGCGCGTCGCGCTCAGCCGTGGCGGCCGCGTATTCGCCACCGATCGTCGCGCTCTGCGACTCGAGCTCGGCGATGCGCCGGTCGCGCAGTCCGACCTCGCGTTCGAACATCGACAGCTGCTCGCTCTTGCGATTGAGCATCTGCTCGATGTCGCGCAGGTTGGCGGTCAGATTGCCAAGATTCTGTTCCAGCTGGCCGCGACTCTCGGTCACCGAGGCCAGATCGGAGCGCAGGGCGCCGATTTCCGCGTCGCGCAGGCGCTGCTCAACGCGCAGTTCGTGCGTCGCATCATCACGCTGAGCCGTGTCGGCAGCCCGCGCGGCGGCTGAGCTTTGTGCCGCGGTCGCCGCGCGCGCAGGGCCGGGCGACAGCATCCACGAGTCGGTCGCGGCCATCGGGTCATCGGTGCCAATGATGGCGGAGGCACCCTGCAGAATTGGTAGCTCGGCGGTTTCTTCCAGGTCGACCGTGGTGGAGGTTTCGGGTTGCTTAGCCATCAAATCACCTTGAGCTGGCGAGCTTTAAGCCAGACCCAGAAAATTCCGCAGCTGCATCGCCTGGCGCTCGAACTCGGGGCCATCGTGGCCGCTGGCGTCCGCCGCCCGCAGGTCGATCAGCAGCGAGGGGTGGCGCAGCAGGCGGATCTCGCTTCTTACCGACTCGGTATCCGGCGACAGCACCACGCGCCCGACCTGGGTCGGGCGCTGTTGTGCCAGCGCCAGCGCGATGGCAACCCCGCTCTCGTGCGCCAGAATATCGATGTGCCGCAGCAGCATCGAGTCGAGCAGGTCGCCCAGCCCGGCCGCAAGATCGGCACTGCTGGCCTGCGAGGGCGCCGGATCCGACTCGCCGCAGCCCGGCAAATCAGGGGCATACACACAACGGTCGCGGCCCAGGGGGCTCAGCAACGGGCGAAAAAATCGGCCCGACCCCGGGGCCCCTGCGATGCACAGCAACGCGGTCGCCTCCTCAAAGCCGCCGCCGGCCGGAATGGCATAGTGCACATGCAATTGCCCGTAACGGCAGTCGAAATACGCGCGGCGCACCCGCGGCTCGGTGGCAGCGGGAAGGACGGCACGTTGAGCTCTGTTCATGCGGCGATTCACCCCTGGTGTGAGGCATGCGCCGCCCAATTGCGGCGCGCGGCGCGCCGTTTCGGCCCGCCACCTAAGTCTATCGGCCATTATTCCTTAATGCGCCGGGCCGCCATGCGACCCACTACCCAACTTCTGCGATCTTACGGGCCGCTGCGCGGAGGCGCGAACCGCCTCCCGCCGGCGCGTGGCGACTGAACATAACAAGACGGCGCTGCCGCTAGCGCTTCTGCTGCGGGTCGGCATGCAGGTAGTGCAGAAACCGATGCACCACGGGTGCGAATACGACCGCCGTGGTAGCCAGCACGGCGATTCCTGAATACAGCGCGTAAGTCCCAGCAAAAAACTTGCCGCCCCAGGTCTCGGGTGTCGCAACCGGACCCATGCCCGACAGGATCATGGCAGCATTTTCATAGGCATCGATCCAGATCAGCCCGACCAACCAGTGGTAACCGGCCATGCCAATCAGCAGTGAGATCGCGATCAGTGTCAGGCCGACCGCCGCGCTCACCGCCAGCCGGCGCAGGAAACGCGGCCAGCGCAGCACCGGCTGCGACAGACGCTCGTATTCGCCCAGTCCTCGCAACTACGCCGCGCCGAACTGCCGGAACCAGCCCAGCATCTGGCTCCACGCCGCCTTGGCATCCCCGGCGTTGTAACTTGCACGGTAGTCGGCATTGAAGCCGTGTTCCGCATCCGGAAACACCACCAGCTCGTTCTTGAGCTTCGAATTCTCCAGCGCGCCGCGCATCTGTTCGATGCTCTGCGGGGTAATGCCGCGATCCTTGCCGCCGTAAAACGCAATGACCGGCGCCTTGAGCTCGCCGACGAGGTCGATCGGATTGTGCGGCTGCAGCTC
>DATNNU010000160.1:0-3596 GCA_035601675.1 Steroidobacteraceae bacterium
ATGAGCCTGAAGCGCAACGGCTCGCTGCTGGCATTGCTGGTGCTGCCGCTGGCGGTGCCCGTGCTGATTTTCGGCGCGCGCGCGACCGCACTGGCGATCGCCGGCGAACCGCTCGCCGCGCCGCTGTATCTGCTGGCGGCCGTCGCGGTGCTGGGCACGACACTGGCCCCCTGGGCGCTGGCGGCCGCGGTGCGGATTGGTCTGGAATAGGGCCGGGAGTCAATGTGGCTTGGGTTTGGTTTCATCGCTTCGGTTCACCGCCGCACTTCTACCGCGTGGCCGGCCGGCTGACGCCATGGTTTGCGTGGCCGGCCGCACTGCTGTGCCTGGGCGGCCTGATCGGCGGGCTGGTGTTGGCGCCACCCGACTATCAGCAGGGCGACGGCTTCCGGATCATCTATGTGCATGCGCCGGCGGCCTGGCTGTCGCTGATGGTGTATGTCGTGATGGCCAGCAGCGCCGCGGTTGGCCTGATCTGGCGTATGACGGTCGCCCATGCGGTGGCGGCCAGCTGCGCGGCGATCGGTGCCTCTTTCACCGCGGTGGCACTCGCCACCGGCATGCTCTGGGGCCGGCCGATGTGGGGTACGTACTGGGAATGGGACCCGCGTCTGACCTCGGAGCTGCTGCTGCTGTTTTTGTATCTGGGCTACATGGGGCTGCGCAATTCGATCGATGACATCGGGCGCGCGGACCGCGCCAGCGCGGTGCTGGCGATCGTCGGCGTGGTCAATGTGCCGATCATTCATTACTCGGTCACCTGGTGGAATTCGCTGCACCAGGCGCCCAGCGTGATGAAATTCGGCCGGCCGACGATGCCGGCCGCGATGCTGGTACCGTTGCTGCTGATGCTGGCGGGATTCACCGCGTATTTTGTGGCGCTGCTGCTGTTGCGCTCGCGTGGCGAGCTGCTGCGTCGTGAGCGCAATGCGCGCTGGATTGCCGAGGCACTGGCCGCCACGGCGACAGGGTAGGGAAAGTAATGCTGAGATTTCTCGCGATGGGCGGCTACGCGCGTTACGTGTGGCCGTGCTACGTGCTGACGGCGGCTGTGGTCGGACTGAACGTCCACTGGGCGCGTTCCGCGCTGCGTGCCGCCCAGGCCGAAGCCCGACGGCGGCTGGCCAGCCTCAAGGCGGCCTCGTGACACCGCGGCGGCGGCGGCTATGCTGGGTGCTCGGCATCCTCGCCGGTGTGGCCATCGCCGGCGGCCTTGCACTGCGTGCGTTCCAGCAGAACGTCATGTTCTATTTCGATCCCAGCAGGATCGCGGCCGGAGAGGTCAGGCCCGGGCAGCGCTTTCGCCTCGGCGGTATGGTCGAGCCGGGCAGCCTTTCGCGCACGCCGGGCACACTTGAGGTGCATTTCGTGGTCACCGATTTCCGCCACCAGGTGCCGGTGCGCTACGCCAACGTGCTGCCGGACCTGTTCCGCGAGGGGGCCGGGGTTGTCGCCCACGGGCGTCTCGATGGCAGCGGGACATTCATCGCCGATGAGGTGCTCGCCAAGCACGACGAGAAATACATGCCGCCCGAGGTAGCGCGCTCGCTCAAGCAAGGCACGGCATCGAGCATGCCGGCCGCGGCCGCCGCCGGCGGTGAGCCGCGCTGATGGTCGTCGAACTCGGTCACTACGCGCTGATACTGGCGCTGATGCTAGCGGCAGCGCAGGCATTCTTCGGTCTAGCCGGCCCGGCACTTCGGCGCGAGCGCTGGCTCGCGGTGGTGCCTTCGGCGGCCTGTGGCCAGTTCGCGTTCGTCGCGCTGGCGGTCGGGGTGCTGGTGCACGCGTTCGTCAACAACGATTTTTCAGTGAAATACGTGGCCGAGAATTCCAATTCCGCGCTGCCGTTGTTCTATCGTGTCACCGCCCTGTGGGGCGCGCACGAAGGCTCGATGCTGCTGTGGATTCTGGTGCTCTCGCTCTGGACGCTGGCGCTGGTTGCCAACACGCGCCATCTGCCGCCGTACTTCGCCGCGCGCGCGCTCGGCGTGCTCGGTCTGATCAGCTGCTGTTTCCTGCTGTTCACGCTGGCGACCTCCAATCCATTCACACGACTGATTCCGGCGGTGCCCGACGGCCGCGACCTCAATCCGGTGCTGCAGGATCCCGCATTCGCGGTACACCCACCCATTCTCTACATGGGCTACGTCGGTTTCAGCGTGAGCTTTGCGCTCGCCTGCGCGGCGATGATCGAAGGCCGGCGCGATCAGCAATGGGCGCATTGGATGCGGCCCTGGACGGTGATGGCCTGGGCGTTTCTCGCCTGCGGCATCGCCCTGGGCAGCTGGTGGGCTTACTACGAGCTCGGCTGGGGCGGCTTCTGGTTCTGGGATCCGGTTGAGAATGCCTCGTTCATGCCGTGGCTGATCGGTACCGCGCTGATTCATTCGTTGGCGGTGACCGACAAGCGCGGACTGTTCAAGAGCTGGACGCTGCTGCTGGCCGTGACCGCGTTCTCGCTGAGCCTGCTCGGCACCTTCCTGGTGCGCTCGGGCGTGCTGGTGTCGGTGCATTCATTCGCCGCCGATCCCGGCCGCGGCATTTTCATCCTGGCACTGCTGGTGCTGATGATCGGCGGTGCGCTCGGGCTGTACGCCTGGCGCGCGCCGTTGATGAAATCAAGCGCCGGTTTCGACTTCATTTCGCGCGAGTCGTTCCTGCTGTTCAACAATATCCTGCTGACGATTGCGGCAGCGGTGGTGTTCGGCGGCACCCTGGCACCGTTGATCGCCGACACGCTGGGACTGGGAACGCTGTCGGTCGGCCCGCCGTACTTCAACCCGAGTTTCCTGGTGCCGATCCTGCCGCTGCTGTCGCTGGTGGCGCTCGGAATGCACGCTCGCTGGCGTCGCGGGCGCCTGGGTGAGGCACGGCGGCCGCTGCTGCTGGCGCTGGGCGTGTCGCTGATACTGGGGCTCGCGCTCAGCCTTGGGATCTACGCGCATCCACTCAAGCTCACACCAATCGGTGCCACGCTCGGCTTGTGGATCATCTTCGCCGCGCTGATCGATCCGCTCGATCGGCTGCGTCGCCGCCTGAGCCTGCCCGCCAGCGTCGCCGGCATGTCGATCGCGCACATCGGCCTGGGCGTGTTCGTGCTCGGTATTACGTTTGTGCAGTCCAACACCATCGAACGCGACATCGCGCTCAAGCCGGGAGACTCGGCGCAGCTCGGCGCCTATCAGTTTCGCTACGAGGGCGGACAGGACATTGTCGGCCCGAACTACGAAGGCTATCGCGGCAAGGTGAGCATCACGCGCAACGGCGAGCCGGTGAGCGTGCTGTACCCCGAGAAACGCCGCTACTGGGTACAGGGCACGGTGCAGACCACGGCGGCGATCGCGCCGGGGTTCAATCGCGACCTGCTGGCCGCGCTGGGCGAGGACGTCGGCGCCGGCGCCTGGAGTCTGCGTCTGCAATATCGCCCACTGATCCGCTTCGTCTGGATCGGCGCGCTGATCATGGCCATCGGCGGTGTCACCGCCGTCGTCGGCCGCCGCCGGCGCGGCCTGGTGGCGGACGGTGTCGCGCTGCCGCTCGGCGCGGCCGAATCCGGCGAACCCCAGCGCCAGGGCGGCTCAGGGTGAACCGCT
>DATNNU010000161.1:0-2207 GCA_035601675.1 Steroidobacteraceae bacterium
CGAGGCGATCACACGGCGGCTTTCCGGCCTGGGTGCCGCCGGCGGTCTTATTGCCGTGGATCATCGCGGCCAGATCGCCATCGGCTACAACACGCCGATCATGTTCCGGGCCAGCGTGCGCCACGGCGAAGCCGCCAGGGCCGATATCTATTGACCGTTCGCGGCATCCCGCCGCGCGGCTGCCGCTCGCCGGCCTGCGCGCCCCGGTGGATAGCCTAAGTTGCGGTCCTATAAGGCTCTGCGGGCCTTCGCCGCCCGTTTGCCGGTCGCGTCCGGAGCACCGTCGAGCCCGGTACCGCCGTCTGCCGCATGGGTTATGTCACACTTGGCGCCGCGCTGGGCAAAGCCACGATTTATCGAAGTGGCCCCGGCGCCAAAATCCTAGAATACCGACCTGTCCCGCCTGCCTTAGGACGACGGAATAGTCCCCTTGCCGCCCCACCGCGTTGTCGTTTCAAATTCGCTCCTGATCCTGGCTGCCGCATTGCTGCTCGGCGCCGCGCTGCCCTCAGCCCGGGCGTCCGACAAAGTCTCCGCGCAGGCATTGATCGACCAGGCGGCGATTTCCGCCCGGGTTGACCCCGATATCAGCAAACGCCAGGCCGAATCGGCGCTGGAATTGCTGCGCCGTGAGCCGAATCCGGATCTTGAAATCCGTGCGCGGCTGTTACTGTGCGACTACTACGCGGAGCGTGACCGGGCCGCCGCCGAGCAGCAGATCGCCGCAGCGACCGCATTGCTGCCGCAGGCGGCACGCCAGGGGCTGCGCGCCGGTGTGCTCAATTGCCAGGGTGAAACGCTGCAAACGCTCGGCGAGAACATTCAGGCGAGTGATCTGTACCAGCAGGCCACCGCCATTGCCGCGCAGACGCATGACGATCCAATGCTGGCCGAAGTGCTGTTCTCGAGCGGTTACCTGCGCGGTCTGCGCGGCGAGTACGCCGCGGGGCTGAGCGAGCTCAGGCGCGCGCAGGCGCTGTTCGAGCAGCAACAGATGCCGCAACACGCGCTGGCTGCGCTCGGCAGCATCGCGATCATCTACAACCGCATGGGCGACTATGCCGAGGCGGCGCACCTGCACGAGCGCACGCTTGAGGCACAGCACAAGGCCGGGCTGAAGCGCGAAGAGGTGGTCACGCTGGACAATCTCGGCCGCGCGCACGACAACCTGCAGCAGTGGGACGCGGCGCGCGACGACTTCGCCGCCTCGCTCGAGCTGAGCAGGCAGCTGAGCTACATCCGCGGCCAGGCCTACGCGTTGCGCGGGCTGGCCACCGTCGCCAACGCGCAGGGCAACCCTAACGCCGCGATGAAGCTGCTCGACCGCGCCACCGAAGCGCAGCAGCGCACGCCCGATGCGCGTCTGCTGGCGCAGATCGAGCTGGCCCGCGGCATCGCGCTGCATCAGCTGAAACGGCTGAAGGAAAGCGCCGCGATGCTCGAGCAGGCGTTGGTGGTATTCCGCCAGGCCGACTCGCTGGGCGAGCTCACGCCTACCTACGATGCACTCGCGGCGGTAGACGCCGACCTGGGCGACTGGCGCAGCGCCTTCGACTACCGCACGCTCGCGCAGACCACGGCGACACGGCTTCTGCGCGATCAGCTCGATCAGCGCTTTGAGACGCTGAAGGTCGAGTTCGACACTGCGGCGAAGGAACAGGAAAACGAGCTGCTGACGCGCGAGAACGAGGCCAATCAGAAAGCGCTGTCGCAACAGCTGCGGGCGAGCAAGCTGCGCACCGCGGTGGTGGTGCTCACGGCGCTGCTGCTGGCGATGCTGGTCTGGCTGGCCGTGCACCAAAGGCGCAGCACGCTGCGCCTGCGTGCCCTGGCGATGACCGATGAACTCACCGGCGTGCCCAATCGCCGCGCCGTGCTTGCGCTGCTGGCGCGGCTGCTACGGCGCAGCGCCACGCCGACATCTATCCTCATCATGGACATCGATCATTTCAAGTCCATCAACGATCGGCACGGTCACCTGATCGGCGACGAGACGCTGCGGTCGATGACGGCCAATCTGCGCGAGGCGGTGGCCGAACCGGCGTTGTTCGGCCGCCTCGGCGGCGAGGAATTCGCGGTGGTATTGCCGACTACCGACCTCGATCAGGCGATCACGATTGCCGAGAGGCTGCGTGAGCGAGTGATGCGGATCGATCTGTCACGCTGGCTGGGCGAGCGGCGCATCACCGTCAGCATCGGTGTTGCCA
>DATNNU010000162.1:0-9510 GCA_035601675.1 Steroidobacteraceae bacterium
GGCGAGCTGTTCCTCGAGTGCGAATGGGGCGATCTGCTGCGGACGCACGCCGCTCTTCTGTGGCAACTCGACCTCGGTCATCAGCACATCACTGCTCGGCACGATGGCTGCAATGCGCCGGCCGCCGGCGTCGCCGGCCGCCTGCGCCAGCGCGCCGACGCGCGGCGCACTGAGCGGCTGGCCGTGCTCATCGGCGAGCATCCAGCCGCAGCGCTCTTCGAGGCCGCGCGACAGCTGCAGAATGAGCCATTCCGCCATAATTATTCCGTACCGAAAGTTCTAAGTATGGGCCGAATCTGCCCTTGACGATCGTAAAGCAGACTGTACAAGGTGAACCGCGCAGTGCCAATAGTGATGATCGAGCGCAGCCGGAAGTACGACGAGATGGTGCCGATCCGGCCCGCGAACTGCGCCTGCGCCTGGGTCGTGGCGCCGGCGGTAAAGACTGCCACGGTCGGAAAGCAGCCGTTGTGCTTGCGCCCGCTCGCCAGTACCGACACGTCGGTGCTGTATTCGGTCTTGCCGCTCAGTGCATCGAGCAGCACACCGGAGGCGGTGCAGATATTGATGGGCGTCCCCGGCGGCAACGCGGTGATGTACGGCGCCAGTTTGTTGTATCGATCGCGGCCAAAGCCCGGCATCGCGAGCAGTTCGGAGATGCTGGTCACGGGTATATTCGCCGCGCGGTACGGCGGGGTCTGCGTCAGATAGACACTGTCCTCGGCGCCGTCAGGACTGTTCGGCGTGTTGTCGGCGTCGATCCAGTCGGCCAGGATACCGGCCCATTTGGTCTCCAGACCGAGCAGGGTCAACAGCGCCTGAAACTGCTGAATCGACGTCGGGTCGGTCGCACCGTTGGACGCAAGATTGTTGATATTGAACTTGCCCTGCTGGTCCTCGATCTGAGCAAACTCCAGCGTCACGCCCTCGCCCAGCTCGAACGGGCCATAGGGCTGCGCCCACGGCTGATCGAGCGAAAGGCTGGAACTTCCACTGGTCGATTGCTTGAGCACATAGGCAGCCATGGCCTCGCCGCCTTCGCCGGCGAGCAGGCTCTGGTCGGCGCCAAACACGGTCGTGGCGCGCCGCGCCGCCATGGCGCTGGAGAAACCGATGGCTGTGGCGAGCACCGCCGCGATGGCCACCAGCACCATCGCCGTGATCAGCGCAATGCCGTGCTGCGGGTGCACAGGCTGCTTGCGCCTGTCAGCTTCGGGCGCTGCATTGACGCGCTTCATCCCGCCACCTCGATGTGACGGACCAGCACGCCCCAATCATCGAGCTCGATCGTCACCTCTACGGCCACCGGCCGCAGCCGCGGCGCCGTGGTCGCAGAGCCGGCGCCGGAGGTGATCGGCGGCCAGCCGCTCTGCCAGTTGTGGCCGGCATCCATGAAGCGCAGGCTGAAATTCTTCACCCGATCGATCAGTGCTCGCTTCACCGGCGCCGCCGCCTCGGTGGCATCGAGCACCGGATAGTACTGGCGCGTCAGCACGCCTTTCTCCAGTGTGTAGCTGACGCGCTGCAGCTCGCTGCGCTGAATGCCGACCGGGTTGGTCCAACCGCCGCGGGTGAAGGTCACGAGCGGCGCCGCGGAGCCGTTCGAACTGACGCTGCCAAGTGCGCTGCTAGTGCCGCCACCGGTGCTGCCGAGTGTGGTGCCCAGGCTGCCGATGCCGGTGCTCTGCGCTGCGGTCAGCGCCGCCATATAACCGTCGCCGATCAGGTTGCGTACCGGTCGCGGCTGCAGCAGCTCGAAGTCCTGTTCAAGCGTACGCAGCGCCTGCTGCACGGCGATCAGCCGCGCCGACTGCTGGTCGACCTCGCGGCGGCTCTTGAAGGCCTCATCGAGCGCGCGGTACCCGAACGCGAACATGATCGCGGTGATGAACAGCGCGACCAGCAGTTCGATCAGCGTGAAGCCACGATGTCGGCGGGCAGTCACCGATCAGCCTCCGCCCGAGGAGCCGGTGCCAGGGCTGAGCGGCACGTACGTGCCCGCACCCGAGCTGCCGCCGCCCAGCGAGCTGCCGCCGAGGCTGGTGCCGGGGTTGAGGATCGCGCCGGAACTGGAACTGCCGCCGCTACTGCTGCTGCTGCTGCCGACGCCGCCGATGCTGGTGCCAGCCCAGTCCGGCGCCTCGCCGCTCGCGGCCGCCACGGCATCACCGCGAAATCCGATGACGGTGACGAGCCAGTTCTGATCCTTGCCGCCGCTCGAGAACTTGGCAATGCCGGAGCTGACCGAACCCAATGAGCCACCCGAACTCGAGGCGAAGCCCAGCCCGCCGATGCCGCCCGAACTGCTGAAGGCGCTGGTATGGCCGACGCGGCTCGCGCCGCTGGAACTACTGGAACTACTGGAACTGCTCGATCTGCCCAATGTGCTGGCGGCGGAACTCGATCCGGTGCGCCGCACGCGCACGGTAATCTCCAGCAGCCCGGGAATCGACGGCACCGGCACGATGTCCTGCTGCCAATGCCAATCGCCGTTGCCGAAGGCCTTGAGGTCGCCCTCGGTGGTGCCGGCCGTGGGTAGCTGCAGATTGAGCCGCGTATCGGCCACCAGATTGAGCGCGATCCACTGCGCCAGCGTCTTGTCGTGCAACGCTGCGATGTTGTTTGCAGCCGAGCTGAGCGTCGCGAGCACCGCGCCCATGCCAAAGGCGACGATCACCAGCGCGACCATCACTTCGATCAGCGTGAAGCCACGTAGCGCAGGTCTCATCGCTTCGGCTCCAGGATGTCGCTCACCTGCAGCGTGCCGTCGGGGCTGCTCTGTAGCGTGACGCTGCGGCCGACGCCAGCGCGCATGATGGTCAGCGCGAAGGAATTGGTCTCACCGTTGGAGAACAGCATGACCTGCGGTGAGTTGTCCGCGAGCTGATCATTGAAGCTGCTGGTCAAATCACCCAGCGTCGACACGGTGCCGCCTGCAGGCGTGGTGGCGCGCTTGCTGAGCGTCAGCGCCTTGTCGCTGAGCACGATCGGACGGCCCTCGATGACCAGCTGCAAGGTCAGCCCGGCCGGCATACGCCGCAGCCGCAGCGTGTCATCGGTGGTCTCGGGGACCCACCGATTGGTTATATTGTCGAAGTAGACGAAGCGATAGCCGTGCTGGCCGCAGCGGATGCCGTACTCGAGCGTCAGCATGCCGCCGCGCTCGTGCACATACGCCATCAGGGCCGAGAGTCGGTCGCGCTCGCGTTCCAGTTGGCTGTCCTTGCCGGTCGCGCCCAGGCTCAGGATGGCGCCGACGATCACGATGCCGATGATGACCACCACCACCAGAATCTCAATCAGCGTGAAGCCACGCTGGCGCGGCAGCGGTGAGGAGCCTGAGCGGTGCCTAGCAGTCACGGGCGTGTGCGCTCGGCCAGCCTGGCGTCAGTTGTCGAGGTTCCAGTTGCCGATGTCCGCGTTGACACCTTCGCCGCCGACCTGGCCGTCCGCACCGAACGAGAAGATATCCACATCGCCGTGGGTGCCGGGAGACTGATACTGATAGTCGTTGCCCCAGGGGTCCTTGGGCAGGCGCTTGAGATAACCGCCGGCGCGCCAGTTCTTGACATTGGGGTCATTGGGCTTCTCCACCAGCGCCTTGAGTCCTTCTTCACTGGTCGGATAGGAGAAGTTGTCGAGCTTGAACATGGTCAGGCCGGTTTCGAGGGCCTGAATGTCCTGCTTCGCCTTGGCGATACGCGCGTCATCGACGCGGCCGAGGAACTGCGGCACCACGACCGCTGCCAGCAGGCCGATAATGATGACGACCACCATGATCTCGATCAGCGTGAAGCCACGCTGCAGCGAGGATGGGGCGCAAGCGGTAAGCTGAACTTTGGCGCTCATAGTGTTGACTGGCCGCGGCAAAAAGCCATAGCTGTTGACAGCCCGATGATAACAAATGAACTCCGATAGAACTGACAGCAGCGCACAGTCTTGGTTCCGGTCGGCAAATTGCGACGCTCGCTATGGTGCAGCACTGCTGGCAAGCGTCGTGCTGGTCGTGCTGCTGAGCGCTGTCGGCGATCGGGCACGCGAGACGCTGCAATATGAGCGCGGCGCGCTCGCCCATTATCAGTGGTGGCGGCTGATCAGCGCGCACCTGGTGCACCTGGGGTGGCGGCATGCGCTGCTCAATTGTGCCGGCCTGATGCTGCTCTGGATGCTGTTCGCACGCGAGTTCTCGCCGCGCCGCTGGCTGTGGATCCTGCTGCTGGCCGCCGCCAGCATCGACGCTGGCCTGTGGTTCCTGCGACCCGCGGTCGACTGGTATCTCGGTGCCTCGGGGGTGTTGCATGGCGCCTGGGCTGCCGGAGCGTGTGCACTGTACCGGCGCGGGGATGGGATCGGCGCCGCGCTGTTGCTGCTGCTGATCGTCAAGCTGGTCTATGAGCAGCAGTCCGGCGCCAGCCTGTTCGAAGCCGATCTGCCGTTGGTGAGCGCGGCACATCTGTTCGGCACGCTGGGCGGCCTGATTGGTGCACTGCTGCCGCGCGCGTCGGCGAAGCCGTTATAATCCGCGCCGTTTTGCGATAGCCGTGGAGTCTGAAACAGGAATGTCCATTGCGCTGGTGTTTCCGGGCCAGGGTTCGCAGTCGGTCGGCATGCTGGCGGGGCTGACGGCGCGTTATGCGCAGGCCGCGCAATGCTTCGAGCAGGCATCACAGGCGCTCGGCTTCGACCTGTGGCGGCTGGTCGCCGAGGGTCCGGCGGAGCGTCTCAATGCCACCGAAAACACGCAGCCGGCGATGCTGGTCGCAGGCGTTGCCACCTGGCGCGCCTGGCGCGAACAGGGCGGCGCCGCGCCGGCGGTGGTCGCCGGTCACAGCCTGGGCGAATTCACCGCTCTGGTGTGCGCACAGGCACTGCCGTTCGAGGCCGCGGTGCAACTGGTTCGATACCGCGGGCAGATCATGCAGCGCGCGGTCCCCGAGGGCAGCGGCGCGATGGCGGCCATTCTTGGACTCGACGATGCCGAGGTCGAATCGGCCTGTGCGCAGGCCTCGCAGGGTGAGGTGGTGCAGGCGGTGAACTTTAATTCCCCGGCCCAGGTGGTGATTGCCGGTCACGCCGCCGCGGTGGAGCGGGCGATGACGCTGGCGAAGCAGCGCGGCGCCAAGCGTGCCGTGCTGCTGCCGGTCAGCGTGCCGGCGCATTCGCGGCTGATGGCGGAGGCCGCACAGCAGTTGTCGGCGCGCCTGGATGAGATTGACGTGCGAGCGCCCGTTTATCGCTATGTCAGCGCGGTGGACGCTGCCGAGCATTGCGAGCCGGCGGACATACGCGCCACCCTGGTACGACAGCTGGCCAGCCCGGTCCGCTGGGGGCAGACCGTGCGCTCGCTGCTGGCGCTGGCGCCCAATCTGGTCGAATGCGGCCCCGGCAAGGTGCTGACCGGCCTGAACCGGCGCATCGAACGCAGCGCCAACTGCTACGCACTCGAGGATCCGGACTCGCTGGCGGCCGCGGTGGCCGCCACGTCCGCCGCCGCCGCTCCAGGAGCCGTGCATGCTTGAGTCGGATCTGGCACTGGTGACCGGCGCATCGCGTGGCATCGGCCGCGCCATCGCGCTGGCCCTGGGAGGCGCCGGCGCAACAGTGGTCGGCACGGCCACGACCGTCGAGGGCGCGCAGCAACTGGGCGCCGCTTTTCAGGCCGCCGGCATCCGCGGGCGCGGCCTGGTCTGGAACGCGGGCGATGCCGCCTCGAGCGATGTGCTGATCGACGCGCTGGACGGCGCCGAAGGTTTGCCCACAATCCTGGTCAACAACGCCGGCGTCGCCCGTGATGCGTTGATTTTGCGCATGAAGAGCGAGGATTGGGAGCAGACGCTGCAGATCAATCTGTCGGCGGTATTCCGCTTGTCCAAAGCCTGCCTGCGCCGCATGCTCAAGGAGCGGCACGGGCGCATCATCAACATCGGATCCGTAGTCGGATCGATCGGCAACGCCGGCCAGGTGCACTACGCGGCAGCCAAGGCGGGATTGGTGGGTTTCACCAAGGCGCTGGCCAAGGAAGTGGCTACACGCAACATCACGGTCAATACCGTGGCGCCCGGATTTATCGAGACGGATATGACACGGGCGCTGCCTGAGGCGCAGAGGGCGGCTTATTTGGCACAGATTCCCGTAGGCCGTTTTGGAGCCGCCGAGGAGGTCGCCAACGCGGTGCTATTTCTGGCCTCACGCGAGGCGGGTTACATCACCGGGCAAACGCTGCATGTCAATGGCGGCATGTACATGGGCTAAAGTCGCGCTCAAAGCTGGTCCTGCCGCAAATAATCTGAATAATCAAGTACTCCCGCTCTAGGCGAACTGGCGAGCGTCCGGGGGTTCCCCTACAATACGCGCCCCATGCGGAAACCGCCCCGACAGGCGAGCCGGCGGGGTCTTACATAGAGTCAACACGAAAGAGGACGATTAAAAGATGAGCACCGTGGAACAACAGGTGAAGGCGATTGTTGCCGAACAGCTGGGTGTGAAGGCTGAGCAAGTCACCAACGCCGCCTCGTTCGTCGACGACCTGGGCGCCGATTCGCTCGACACCGTCGAACTGGTCATGGCGCTGGAGGAGGAGTTCGAAATCGAGATTCCGGACGAAGACGCTGAAAAAATCACCACCGTGCAGCAGGCGATCGATTACATCAGCGAACGCCGCAACAAAGCCTGATTTCGTCCTTGTTGCCGCCGTGCGTGGCGCTGCGTTCGCCACTTCTGCTTCGAGAGCCTCGTGAGTAAGCGCCGGGTAGTCATCACCGGTCTGGGCCTCATCTGTCCGGTCGGCGGCAACGTGGCCGACGCCTGGGCCGCCATCCTGCGCGGCGAGAGCGGCATCGGCCCGATCACCCGTTTCGACGTCTCGGCGTTCCCAACCCGTTTCGGTGGCGCCGTGCGTGACTTCGCCGTCGAGCAATACATGAGCGTCAAGGAAGCACGCCGCATGGACGAGTTCATGCACTACGGCATTGCCGCCGGCGTGCAGGCGGTGGGCGATGCCGGCCTGGACTTCGAGCGGCTCGAGCGCGATCGTTGCGGCGTCGTGACCGGCGCCGGCATCGGCGGCTTGTGGACCATCGAGGAGACCTACGCAGGGTATGTCGATTCGAGCCGTAATCCGCGCAAGATCTCACCGTTCTTCGTGCCCTCGACCATCATCAACATGATCTCGGGCCACCTGTCGATCCGCTACGGTCTGCGCGGCCCCAATCTGGGCGTGGTCACGGCCTGTACCACATCGACCCACGCGATAGGGCTGGGAGCCCGCTGCATTCAGTACGGCGATGCGGACCTGATCATCGCCGGCGGCGCCGAAATGGCCACGACACCCACCGGCCTCGGCGGCTTCGGCCAGGCAAAGGCGCTCTCGTCGCGCAATGATTCACCGCAGAGCGCGAGCCGGCCGTGGGATCGCGATCGCGATGGCTTTGTGCTCGGCGATGGCGGTGGCGCCATGGTGCTCGAGGACTACGAGCATGCGCGGCGGCGCGGCGCGCGTATCTACGCCGAGCTTATCGGCTTCGGCATGAGCGGCGATGCCCATCACATCACCGCCCCGCCCGAGGACGGCGACGGCGCCCGGTTGGCGATGGTCAACGCGCTGCGCGATGCGCAGATCAATGCCGTGGACGTCCAGTACCTGAATGCGCACGCGACCTCGACCGGGCTCGGTGACAAGGCCGAGACCATCGCCATCAAGCGCGCCTTCGGCGAGCACGCGAAAAAACTGGCGGTTAGTTCCACCAAATCGATGACCGGGCATCTGCTCGGAGCCGCCGGCGTTGTCGAGGCGATCTTCAGCGTGCTCGCGATCCGCGATAACGTCGCGCCGCCGACCACCAACTATGAGCACCCCGACCCGGACTGCGACCTCGATTACGTGCCCAATACCGCGCGGCCGATGAGCATCGACATTGCGGTGTCGAACTCGTTCGGATTCGGCGGCACCAACGGTACGCTCGTCTTGCGGCGCCTCGGCGGCGGCTGACCGCCGCCGAGGCGGGCGCGAAGGCTAGGCGCGCATGGCGCAGGTGGAAATCCCGGACCGGCTGCTGATACGGCCGCTAGCGGTCGGTGCCGACGCCCTGCGGCGCCTGGCCTATAGCGACCCGGAATCCTTTCCGGTGCTGCTCGACAGCGCGGCCCGAGGTCCGCTGAGCCGCTACTCGATACTGGCTGCCTATCCGCAGGCGACGCTATGGCAGGACGGGCGCGGCCGGCTGCACACCACCGGCATGCCGGCGCCGGCCACCAGCGGCTTTCTCAGTGCACTCGAGGCGGCCTGGCGTAGCCAGGGGCGCGCACAGCCGGCCGAGCAGGGCGAGGCGGCGCCGGGCCCGTTTCGCGGCGGCTGGGTGGTCTTCCTGGGCTACGAGCTAGCCGCCGAAATCGAGCCGCAGCTGAACCTGGCGCCGCGTGTGCAGAGCGACGCCGCGGCACCGAGCGCCTTCGCGCTGCGCATCCCCGCGGGGCTGGTATACGACCACGTGGCGCAGCAGGCCTGGCTGTTCGCGCAGGGCGGGCGCGAGGACCTGCTCGAGGCCTTGAGCGTGGCGCTAGCCGCGCTGCCGGCCGGCAGCCAGCCCACCCGCACGCGGGTGCTGGTCGAGGAGGAAGCGCCGCACCGCTTCCGGGCCCGCGTCGAGGCCGCGCTCGACTACATCGGCGCTGGCGACATCTACCAGGCCAATCTCTCGCGTCCGTGGCGCGGCGAGCTGGAGCGCAATGTGCCGTTGAGCGCGGCCACGATGGCACTGTACGAGCGCCTGCGCGCGGTGAACCCGGCGCCGTTTGCGGCGCTGGCGCAGTTTCAGAACTGGCGCCTACTGAGCTCCTCGCCCGAGCGCCTGGTGCGGGTTGGCAGTGGGCGCGTCGAGACGCGGCCGATCGCCGGAACGCGGCCGCGAAGTGGCGCCGCCGGTGAGGATCAACGCGAGATCGCGGCGCTGATCGCGCACCCCAAGGAACGCGCGGAGCATGTCATGTTGATCGACCTGGAGCGCAATGATCTGGGAAGAATTTGCCGCGCGGGCAGCGTCCATGTCGATGAATTCATGCGCATCGAGAGCTATCCTCACGTGCATCACATCGTGTCGAATGTCGCCGGGGAGCTGTTGCCGCAATTGACGCCGATCGAGGTGCTGCGCGCGGTGTTTCCCGGCGGCACCATCACCGGTTGTCCGAAATTTCGCTGCATGCAGATCATCGCCGAGCTCGAGGCCGAAGCGCGCCAGGCCTATACCGGCGGCATCGGCTTCATCAACCCTGACGGTTCTATGGACTTTAATATTCTGATCCGCAGCCTGACCCTGCATGAGCGCAGGGTCGAATTTCGTACCGGTGCGGGCATCGTCGCCGACTCGGACTGGCAGCGGGAACTCACCGAGACCCGTGCCAAGGCGCGCGGGCTGCTGGCCGCCCTGGCCGACGCATGAATAGCGCGCTCATCGATGGTCGCGCCGGCCACAACGTCGCCTGCAGTGATCGCGGGTTGCAGTACGGCGATGGCCT
>DATNNU010000163.1:0-4406 GCA_035601675.1 Steroidobacteraceae bacterium
CGTAGTTCCACCGAGCGGCCGACCCGCACCAGGTCGCCGTCCGACAGGCCGTGCGTGACGCCGCCAATGCGCTGTGCCGCGGCCGCGTGCGACAGTACCGGTGCGGCGGTAGCCGCCACCATCGCCGCGTTGCCGCCGGTATGGTCGGGGTGCTCGTGGGTATTGAAGATCTGGCGGATGTGTAAGCCGAGTTCCCGTGCGCGGCGCAGGCAGGCCTCGGCGTTGAGCGGGTCGACCGCGAGCGCCTCGCCGGTTTCGCGGCAGGCGATCAGATAGTGGAAGTTACGCCCCCTGTTGGCGGCCCAGACACGTTCGATCAGCATGGCGAGTCCCTCGGTATGGCGGCGCGGTCCGATGCCCCTGCGGAAAGCGGCGCGCCCGACAATGAGACAATAATAGGCCTATGCAGCGCGCTGTCATTGCAGTCACAGGCTGAAGGGTGCCGGCACACGCGGCCTATATAGTGTTGCTGGCGGCGCTGATGCACGCCAGCTGGAACGGCCTGGTCAAGAGCGGTGACGACAAGCTGCTGACCGCGGTCATGATCACGAGCGTGGCCGGCGCGATCGCGGCGCTGGTGTTGCCGTTGCTGCCGCCGCCGGCGGCCGCGAGTTGGCCGTTCATCGCCGGCTCGATGTTGCTGCACGCGCTGTATTACGGGCTGCTGGCCGCCGCCTATCGCAGCGCTGACATGAGTCACTCCTACCCGATCATGCGCGGCACCGCACCGCTGATCATCGCCGCGCTCAGCGCATGGCTGGTCGGTGAATCCGTATCGGAAGCCCAATGGCTCGGAATAGCGCTGATCTGCGGCGGCGTGCTTGGCCTGGCGGTGCACGCACCGGTGCAGTCCACCCGGCATCGTTCGGCGACCGCGTTTGCGCTCGGCAATGCCTGCGTGATCGCGGGCTACACACTGGTCGATGGGCTGGGCGTGCGGCGTTCCGGTGCGCCGGCCGCCTACACGCTGTGGGTCTTTCTGCTCACCGGGCTGGAGATGCTGCCGTGGATATTGATCTGCCGCCGGCGCGAATTCGGCGCCTGCCTGCGCGGCCAATGGTGGCAGGGTCTGGCCGGGGGCGGCGGCACCGTGTTGTCCTATGGACTGGTGCTGTGGGCGATGACCGTGGCGCCGGTGGCCATGGTCGCAGCGCTGCGCGAGACCTCGATCCTGTTCGCGACCGTGATCTCAGCGCTGCTGCTCCGGGAGCGGGTCACGCTGCAACGGCTCGCGTGTACCGGCCTGATCATCGCCGGCGCGGTGGCGTTGCGGCTTGTCTGACGCCGGCGGCGGCAACAGGCGGCCGCGAGCGCTTCAGCCGAGCGCTGCCGGCACATAGTGGTCGAGCAGCAACGCCAGGAACAGCCACATCAGATAGGTGATCGAGAAGCGGAACATGCGCATCGGCAGCTCGTCGCGGCGCGTAAGCTTGAGCGCAATCGCCAGCCAGAGGAAGCGCGCGTTCAGCGCGACTGCGGCGAGCAGATAGATCAGGCCGCTCATACCGGTCATGTACGGCAGCAGCGTGACCAGGCACAGGATCACGGTATAGAGCAGCACATGCAGGCGCGTGAATTCGACGCCATGGGTGACCGGCAGCATCGGGATATCGGCCCTGGCGTAGTCATGCCGGCGCGCGATAGCGAGCGCCCAGAAATGCGGCGGCGTCCATGCAAAGATGATCAGAAACAGCAGCAGCGCGTGCGGGTCGACGTGGTTGGTCACCGCCATCCAGCCCAATACCGGCGGCGCAGCGCCGGCGGCGCCGCCGATCACGATGTTCTGCGGCGTCGCGCGCTTGAGCCAGACCGTGTAGACGACCGCATAGACGATCAACGATGCGAACGTGAGCGCGGCAGTCAATACATTGACGAACGCGACCAGGATCACCATCGAGGCGGCGCCCAGCAGCAGCGCGAAGGCGAGCGCCTGCGTCGGAGCCAGGTGACCGGAGGGCAGTGGCCGCGTGCGGGTGCGCGCCATGCGCGCGTCGATACGCCGATCGAGCACGTGATTGATCGCGGCGGCCGAGGCGGCCGACAGCGCAATACCGAGGTTTCCGAAGATCAGCGCATCCAGTGGCGGCAGGCCGCGCGCGGCGAGCAGCGTGCCGACCACCGCCGTCAGCACGATCAGCGCAACTACGCGCGGCTTCGTGAGTTCGAAGTAATCGCGCCAGGTGGCGCCGGCGGCAAGAGTATGGGCGTCGGACTGGCTCATGTGCAGTGGCGGCGAAGATTATCCAGCGTGCGCTTCAGGCGCCGAAGTCGGTCGCAGCGACCGGTTCAGCGCCAGGGTCGCTAACAATAACAGGGCGGCGCCCGCATTGTGCGCGGTGGCGAGCCACAGCGGAAAACCCCGCAGTACCATCGAGATGCCGATGACCAGCTGCAGCGCCAGCGCCAGCAGCAATACGGCCGCCGCCGCCGCGGCCGGGCGGGGCGCGCGAACGCGCAACGCCGCGAGCGCCGCCGCCAGCAGCGCCAGGCTGGCCACGACGGCGCCGAAGCGGTGGCTCAGCTGGATCGCGACCCGGGCCGGACTGGCCAGCACACCGCCCTCGTAGTCGATGCCCAGACCGCCCCACAGCACAAAGGCCGATCGAAAATCAGCCTGCGGCCACCAGCTCCCCTGACAGGTCGGCAGTTCCGGGCAGGCGATTGCGGCGTAGTTGCTGCTGGTCCAGCCCCCGAGCGCGATCTGCAGCCCCACCGCGACCAGGGCGAGCAGCGCCAGACGGCGCGCCGCGATCAGGCCGCCAGCGCTACTGTGCAAGGCAGCCGCAGCCGCCCCGGCGCCGGCTGCTCGGGGGCCGGCGTGCTGCAACCACAAGGTCAACACCAGCCACCACAACAACGACAGCGTCGTGAAACCAAACAGCAGGTGCAGGCTGACAATCAGCGGCGTGAGCTGCCAGGTCACCGTCAGCATGCCCAGCATGCCCTGCACCAACACGATCGCCAGCAGCGCCATCGCGAACCATGGCGGCACGATTCGCTCGCTGCGCCACTTGATGCCCATCGCAGCGAGACCGAGGATCAGACATCCGAGCGTGCCGGCCGCGTAGCGGTGCAGCATCTCACGCCAGGCCTTGCCGAGGTCCAGCGGCCGGCCCGCAAGCGGCGCCGTTGCGGTGCGTGTATCGGCTGCGGCGCCGCTGGGCGTCAGATGGCCGTAACAGCCGGGCCAGTCGGGGCAGCCCAGGCCAGCGTTGCTCAGCCGTACGTAGGCGCCGAGCACGGCCACGCACAAGCACAGCGAAAATGCGGCTATGGCGACAGCACGGACCAGCGCGGAATGATTCATGCCACCTGCTAACCGATGTGCGAGAGAGCCAGCAGTTTCTTCAGGTCGTTGCGCAGCCCCTTGGGATCATCATGGGCGTCATAACGCATCATCAGATTGCCGCGCGGATCGACCACGAAGATGGTCGAGGCGCGCCGCTCGGGCGGGAACTGCGCCAGCAGCGCTGCGCCCCCACCGTCCGCGTTCAACGTGATTAAATTCGGCTGCTGACGTGCGAGGTAGTCGCGATCACAACAGCCGGCGGTGACCAGGAATACCCGTTGCAGACGCGGGATCAGATTGGCCAGTCCAAGATGCGTCTGGCGCATGAAGTAGAGCGTGTCGCGGCAGTCGGCATCGCAGTCACCGCGACCGACGTAGACCAGTGACCACTTGCCGGTGAGGACATTGGCCGCGGCAAGCGCATCGCCGCCGCTCGCGGCGGCGTCGACGCCCGGGGAGGCAGGCTGCAACGGCGCGATCTGGGGCAGCGCGACCGGCGGCAAGCTGCGCGCCGGTTCGATCAGCACGCCATGATTGGTACGGCCCGTGGGGCGCCAGCCGGAACCGTAATAGATCACGAACGCCAACAGCAGCGGCGTGAAGAACAGCAGCGCCAGCAGCAGCATCGCGCGCTTCGGGCGCGCGGCGCGAGCCGGCGCGCTCATCGCGCGCGCCGGCGCCAGTTCATATAGGCGTACAGCAGCAGCGCCAGAGCGGCAAACGCCCACCACTGGATCGCATAGGAGAGATGGCGCGCCGCTCCCAGGCCAGCGGGATGCCAGTCGCGCACGAAACCTGCCGGCTGGCCGGGATTGAGCAGCAGCTGGCGACTCTGCAGCGGCTGGCCGAGCGCCGCCGACAGATCGGCCATGGTCGGAAAACTCGTGAGCTTCGGCCATTGCGCGCCCGGCGGCGGCGGCACATGGCCCAACGCGATGCCCGCGACCGGCAGATCATCCAGCCTGCCGCTGGGCGTCTGCAGCGCCGCGAAATCGAAACGCACATCCGGCAGCTGGCTGCGGCTTGCGCTCAGCGGTACCCAGCCGCGATTGACCACCACCGTGCGGCCATCGGTCAGGCGCAGCGGCGTCAGCACTTCGAATCCCGGCTGACCCTT
>DATNNU010000164.1:0-22102 GCA_035601675.1 Steroidobacteraceae bacterium
CACACGGTGCGCCAGGGCCTGTCGAGCCCCGTGATCGACGCCATGCGCCGACATCTGTCGGCGCCTGGGCAGGTGCTGGTGTTTATCAACCGGCGCGGCTACGCGCCCACGCTGCTCTGCACGTCCTGCGGCTGGATAGCGCCCTGCCACGCCTGCGACGCCCGTCTGACGGTGCATCGTGCCGGCGGCCAGTTGCGCTGCCACCATTGCGGCGCCACGGAGGCACTGCCGGAGCGCTGCCTGCGCTGCGGCTTTGCCGTCAAGCCGGTCGGACAGGGCACCGAGCGTGTCGAGGAAACGCTGCGCGAACTGTTTCCCGACGAGGCGCTGATCCGGCTCGACCGCGACAGCGCGTCACGGCCCGAACAGCTCGAATCCATTATCGGCAGCGTGCTGTCGGGCGAGGCACGCATCCTGGTCGGCACGCAGATGGTGACCAAAGGTCATCATTTCCCGGGCATCTCGCTGGTCGTGGTGCTGAATGCCGACCAGGGCCTGTTCAGTACCGATTTTCGCGCCGCCGAGCGGCTGGCGCAGACGATCGTGCAGGTCGCGGGGCGCGCCGGACGCGAACGCAATCGCGGCGAGGTGCTGATCCAGACGCAGTATCCCGACCATCCATTGCTGCAGAGCCTGCTGTCAGCCGGTTACGAAGGCTTCGCCGCCGCAGCGCTGATCGAGCGTGCGGCCGCGCAGTGGCCGCCGTTCGGCCGGCTGGCGGTGCTGCGCGCATCGACGCGCTCGAGTGGCGGCGCGCTCGCGTTCCTCGCGGCCGCAAGAAAGCTGTCGCCGGGCACCAGTGACGTGCGCCTGCTCGGTCCGGTGGCCGCGGCGATGGCGCGTCGCGCCGACCGCTATCACGCGCAGCTGCTGATCGAGAGCGCCGATCGCGGACCGCTGCATCGATTCATCGATAACTGGTTGCCGCAGGTCGAGAGCCTGGCGCGCGCGCAGCGCGTGCGCTACGCGCTCGACGTCGATCCCATCGATATCCAGTGACTGGTGCGGTTAGACTCGCCGCCGCCCGTCGCGCGGACTACCTGCCCGAGGTGCATCTGAAGTGAGGATGAGTTGAATTGAAGAGCGAGCTCGAGCGTCTGCTCGCAAACGCGCTGAATACCCTGACCGGCACCGTGTTGCCGCAAGCCGTGGATCCGGCGTGGATCAATGTCGAGCGCGCGCGCGATGCCAGCCACGGCGATTACGCCTGCAATATCGCACTGCGGCTGGCCAAGACGGTGGGCCGCCCGCCGCGCGAAATCGCCCAGGCGATCGTCGCGGCGTTGGCGCCGAGCCCGATGCTCGCGCGCGCCGAGGTGGCGGGCGCGGGGTTTATCAACTTCCATCTCAGACGCGATGCTCACAGCGCCGTGCTGCGCCAGGTACTCGAGCAGGGCGAACGCTACGGAGAAAGCGCTGCCGGGCGCGGCGAGCTCGTGTTACTCGAATTCGTCTCGGCCAACCCGACCGGGCCGCTGCACGTGGGCCATGGCCGCCAGGCGGCCTACGGCGCGACTCTCGGCAATCTTCTGCGAGTCACCGGTCACAGCGTGCACCGCGAGTACTACATCAACGATGCCGGTCGGCAGATGGACATTCTCACGCTCAGCACCTGGCTGCGGTATCTGCAGCGCGGTGGCGCAACGTTGCCATTTCCCTCCAACGGCTATCGCGGCGATTACGTCAACGCCATCGCCGCGCAGCTGGAACTGCGCCGTGGCCGCGAGCTGCAGCGACCGGCCGCGCAGCTTCTGCTGGATCTGCCGCAGGATGCGCCGCTCGGCGACAAGGACCAGTACATCGATGCCCTGATCTCGCGCATGCGCGCGCTGCTGGGTGATGGCGGCTTCGATCAGGTGCTCGAGCTGGCGCTCGAAGCAATGCTGGCTGACATCCGCGAGGACCTGACCGCTTTCGGGGTTGCGTACGACCGCTGGTACTCCGAGCGCGAACTCGCTGGCAGCGGCGCGGTCGAGCACGCGCTCGAGCAGCTCGAGGCTCGCGGAGCGCTGTACCGCAAGGACGGGGCGGTGTGGTTTCGCTCCAGCCAGTACGGCGACGACGAGGATCGGGTACTGGTGCGCGCTAATGGCCAGAAGACTTACTTCGCACCCGACATCGCCTACCACCTGCAGAAGCGCGAACGCGGTTTTGCGCGGCTGATCGATGTGCTGGGTGCGGATCATCACGGTTACGTGGCGCGGTTGCGCGGTGCGCTGGTCGCCATGGGCGAGCCGGGCGAGAGCCTCGAGGCCTGCCTGATGCAGTTCGTCAGCCTGTTTCGCGGCGGGCAGAAGGTCCCTATGGGCAAGCGCGAGGCGCAGTTCGTTACGCTGCGCCAGCTGCGCGAGGAGGTCGGCAACGACGCCTGCCGGTTCTTTTATCTCATGCGCAGTCACGATCAGCAGCTCGACTTCGATCTCGAGCTCGCGAAATCGCGCACCAATGACAACCCGGTCTACTACATCCAGTACGCGCATGCGCGCGTCGCCAGCGTGATGAAGCAGCTGGAGGCGCGCCAACTCCAGTACGATGCGCAAATGGCGTCGGAGAATCTCGCCCGGCTCGACAGCGCGCAGGAACAGGCGGCACTGCGCGAACTCGCGCGCTACCCGGAAGTGGTGCTGCAGGCGGCGGCCGCGCGCGCGCCGCACACGCTGGTGCATTACCTGCGTGAGCTCGCGAACACTTTCCACAGCTGGTACAACGCCGCGACTTTCATCGTCGAGGACGCGCCGCTGCGCAACGCCCGCCTGGCGCTCGCGCTGGGCGTGCGCCAGGTAATTCGCAACGGACTGGCCCTGCTCGGTGTGTCGGCGCCGGATAGCATGTGAGCGGTCAGCGTCTCACCGGCCGCGACTACAAGCACAAGCGGCGCACCAGCTTCGGCCTGGATCTGGCGCAACTGTCCGTGTTCGCCATCGGCCTGGCCGCCGGTCTGTGCGTCGCCGGTCTGATCTATATCGCCGATCATCACGCACTGGACTCGGTCCCCGACGCGACGCGTCCGACGCCGCGCAAGAGCAGCGTCGGACAGGCCGGCGCGGGCGTTGGTAGCGGCACGGACTCCGCCACCAGCGCCACCGGCAGCGAAGGCAAGTACGACTTCTACCACATGCTGCCGAAGTTCGAGGTAGTGGTGCCGGAAAAGGAGCGTGGCAGTCGCGTCGCGCCGGCCGCACAGATCGACCGGCCCGGTATCTATTTCCTGCAGGTCGGCTCTTACCGCGATGTTGATGTCGCCGAGCGCATTCATGCGCAGCTCGGCAAGCTCGGCATCGACGCCACGGTGCAGCGCGTGGCCGTCGACACTGACGTCTGGCACCGGGTGCGCATCGGTCCGATCAAAGATCTGACGCAATTGAACCGGTTGCGGCAGCGACTGCATGCTAGCGACCTCGATTCACTCGTCATACGCGTCGATCAGTAGCCGCGCGCGGCGGCCTTCGTCGTCGGTGGGCCGTCGCAGCCAGGCTCTCGGGGCGTTCGCGATACATGGAGCCGTGTATCCGGCGCCGGCCGTTGAGAGATTGCCACCGGGCAGCGGTTCCATGCCTCGGAGCATGGGTCGGCGTGTGCCGGTGGCTACTGCCCGCCCGGCGTGAAGAACGCCACGTGGGTGCTCTTGAACGCCGCCATCGCCTCGCAGCGATCGACCAGAGCCGTGAGCCGTGGATGGCGCGTGACCAGGTCAATCGGGCGCAGCGATTCCCGCAGGAACGTGTAGGCGCAGCTGACCGTGATGTCCGACTGACCGAGTGTGGCACCGATCAGCCATTGCTGCGCGCCCCGACCTGCGCAATAACGCTCGATCTCGGCGAGCCCACCATGCATCTGCGTACGGCAGCGCTCGAGCCAGGGTTCGTAGTGCTTGTCGGGCGGACGGAACGCTCGTTCGTAGACCTGCTCGCGGCCTTTTTCGGCGGCGCCCATTGCCATCGCGATTTGCCGCAAGGCCTCACGACGCTCGCGTCCGGTGGCCGGCAACAGCGCGCGCGTCGGGCCGACGCGATCGTCCAGATAGTCGAGGATCGCCGCCGATTCGGACAGCACATCGCCATCGTCGAGCACCAGCGTGGGCACGCGACCCAGCGGGTTGTACTGGCGGATGCGATCGAAGTCCTTACCTACCGACCAATTGGCGTGCTCGTAGCCGATGTCGAGCAGCTGCATGCTGACGGCCACGCGCCGCACGAACGGCGAGTCGAACATGCCGATCAACAGCACCGAGCGTCACTCCTCGGCACCATGGCCGATCTCTATGCCCAGCGAGCGCAGCTTGCGGTACAAGTGCGTGCGCTCCATGTCCACCCGCTTGGCGAGCAGACCGACCTTGCCGTTGCAGAGCATCAGCTGCTGCTGCAGATAGGCGCGCTCGAATTGCTCGCGCGCTTCGCGCAATGGCAGCGCCAGCAGATCGTGCTTGACCAGAGGCTCATCCGCCGGCGTCTGCGCCGACAGCTCACGCTCGACTTCCTCCAGTCCGATCTCCTCCGGACCGCTGTTGAGCAGGAAGCGCCGGGTCAAGTTGCGTAACTCGCGCCCGTTGTCGGGCCAGGGGTAATTGCGCAGCCGATTCTGCGCCGCAACGCTGAAGCGGCGGAAACGCAGACCCTCGGTCTCGGTCAGCGCATCGACATAGTGGCGCAGCAATTCCGGCACATCCTCCGCGTAGTCGCGCAGCGACGGCACGCGCACCATCAGCACCGACAGCTGCGCATACAGATCGCGCCGAAAACCGTCCGCCAGCACGCGATTGACAATGCCGGGCCGCGCCGAGGAGATGATTCGAGTGTCGAGCGGCGCGGCGTCGTCGCCGGTGCGCACGAAGCGACCGCTCTCGAGCAAGCCGCTGAGCAGACGCTGGGTTGACTCCGGCATATCCTCGATATCGCCGAGAAACAGCGTGCCCTTGCGCGCCTGCTCCAGCCGCCCCGGTTGCGATGCATCCACGCCGAGCAGCGTCGCGGTCGCGTTCTCCTCGCGCAGCGTGCGGCTGTCGACTACCACGAACGGCCCAGCGGACGAAGGTCCGGATTGATGGACGAATCGCGCCATCTGTTCGCGATCGGTGCCGGACTCCCCGAGCAGCAGCAGTGGCGCGCTATAGACGGCAAGTCGCATCAGCTCGCTGCGCAGCTGCGTCATCGCCCGGCTGCGGCCGACCGGCGCCATGACGGCGGAAGCGCCGGCATTGACGAATTTGCCACTCGGCCGCCGCGACCTGGCATCGAGCGCGCGCTCGACGGTGCGCAGCAGCTTGGCCAGCGACAGCGGCTTCTCAACGAAATCATAGGCGCCGAGCCGGGTCGCCTCGACCGCGGTGTCGACCGTCCCGTGGCCCGACATCATCACCACCGGGCAGGCATCGCTGGCCTCGTTCGACCACTCGCGCAGCAGCGTAATGCCGTCGGTGTCGGGCATCCAGATATCGAGCAGCACCAGGTCCGGCGTCTGCCGCGCGCGCGCCGCGCGCGCCTGACCCGCGTCGGCCGCGACCTCGACCTCGTAGCCTTCTTCGGTAAGTATTTCCTGCAGCAGGCGACGGATGTCAGATTCGTCATCCACCACCAGAATTCTGCTGGCATTCATGCTCGCTCCCTCCGCATTTCCATGCGTCGTTCCCCGCCGGCAAGCAATGTCCTATCCTGATCGCTGACCGGAAGAAAGACCAGTATTCTCGCCCCGCCCTCGGGCCGGTTTTCCGCTTCGACTCGCCCGCCGTGTTCTTCGACTATTCGTTTCACGATGGCCAGTCCGAGACCAGTGCCGCGCGGCTTGCCGCTGACGTACGGATCGAACAGCCGGCCAAGCAGCTCCTTGCGGAACCCCGGACCGTTGTCGCGTACACAGATTACAGCGGTAGCGGCCCCTTCTGCACGCTGTTGCAGTGTACTGATTTCGACGCAGCCGCTGTCGACCCCGGCCAGGGCCTCGATGCCGTTGGTGATCAGATTTGCCAGAATCTGGCGTACCCGGCCCCGGTCGGCTTCGATTTCGGGCAGCGCCGGATCCAGGTCGAGACGGATCTCGGCCGACGGATCCTGCAGCCGATAGAGCTCGGCGACCTCGGTGACCAGCTGGTTGAGGTTGAAATGCTGCAGCTTCATATCCGGCGCCCGCGCGTATTCCGAGAAGGCGTTGACCATCTGCTTCATCGCATCGACCTGCTGCACGATGGTATGCGTCGCGCGTTCGAGCACCTGTGCATCCTCGGCATTCATGCCGCCGAGCAGCTTGCGCCGCAAGCGTTCGGCCGACAGCTGGATCGGCGTCAGCGGGTTCTTGATCTCGTGCGCCAGCCGCCGCGCGACTTCGCCCCAGGCGGAATCGCGCTGAGCGGCGAGCAGTGCCGTGATATCGTCGAATACGATCACCACACCGCCCAGCTCGCGCTCATCCGGCAGTCGCGTGCAGGCCCACAGCAACACGCGCTCCCCGGCTTCCCCCGGCAGCGTCAGCTGTTCGCGCCATTCGTCCCAGCCCGAGGTCAGCCGCGCACGCAGCTCGGCGATGAAAGTCGCAAAGCGCGCGGTCCCCGGCGGCAGCTGCGTCAGGTGCTGGCCGGCTGCGCCTTCGAAGCTGCTGCCCAGAATGGTTCCGGCCGATTGATTCGCGCTGTGCAGCGTCAGCTCGCGATCGGTGACGATGACACCGGTCGACAGTCGCGACAGGATGATCGCGAGTCGCTCGCGCTCGCGCTCTACCTCCTGGCGGCTGCGCATGGCCTCTTCGCTCGCGCGCCGCAGTCGCTTGGTCATGTCGTTGAATGAATGCACCAGTAGACCCATCTCATCGCGCGAGGACAGCGGCAGGCGCGTGCCCAGATCGCCTTTGCCGACCGCGCGGGTGCCGGCGATCAGGTCCTGCACCGGGCGCGTGAGGCGCTGCGCGGAGTAGATCGCGCCATAGATTGCCGCCAGCAATGTCAGCAGCACCACCAGCGTCAAGGTCAGCCGGAAGCTGATCTTCAGCGGCTCGCGCACCGTCGACAGATCGCCATAATGCGACGAAGTACGCTGCACGCTCTCCGCCAGCGCCGAGAGCTCCTGCGGCACCTCGTAGTGGATCAGCACGTAGCGTCGCCCGGCATGCGCCGAGACCGCATTCGCTATCGGCGCCGCGGTCTCGATGGTGTATTGGCCGTTGGCGAGCGAATTCAGGCTGACATAACTGCGCCCCGCGGCCAGCTGCAGCGCCACTTCCGGCGGCGATGGCGCCGGCTGCTGCGCCAGCGGCGTGGCGCTGCTGACCGCGGCGGCGCGGCCGTAGGCGTCGTAGACGGTGATTTCCTTGGCTTCGGTCGCGCGCCGCTCCTCGTCGAGCCGCTGCAGCAGGGCCGGCCCCTGCAGCTCGCGCAGCGAGCGCGCAAAGATCTCGGTGCGCCGCGCCTGCTCGCGCAGCCGCAGATCCAGCGCCGAGCGCGACAGCTCGACCGCGTCATTCAATCCCTGCTTGATCTCGACTCGAAACCAGCTGTCGATGCCGCGGTTGATGAAATCGAGCGAGAACAGGTAGACGATCACCAGCGGCGCGATTACCAGCGCACCGAACATCAGCACGGTACGCATCGCCAGGCGCGAGCCGGGCACGTGGTCGCGAAAATCGCGGTACAGCTGCCAGAACTTGCGTGCCAGCAGCACCATCAGTGCAATCGCACCGAGGATGTTGACCAGCAGGATCCAGGGCTGCCAGCGCGAGAACTGCGCCGAATTCTCGACACTGCGCGCCAGCAGCAACAGCGCGACGATCCCGGCGGTGAATGCCGCCGCGGTCAGGATCCGTACGCCGAAGCGCCTTACAGGGTGAGCATCCATGTGTACCAGTCGGTGGTGCGATGCCAGTCATCGGTCCAGAAGACCAGCGCACGCAGCGCGTCGGGCATGCGGCCGCGGCGCACGCCGGCGCGCACCGCGACCTCCCACGGCGCCTCTCCGCGCAGCTGCGATTCGACCAGGATCGGCAGATCCTCGATGCGGCCCAGCTTGTCGAGTGCGGCCTCGAGTGTCGGAAAGCTCTCCTGCTCGACACCGGTCTCATCGCGCAGTACGTAGCGATCCGTCACCGCGTGATAGGTCAGCTCGCGCCGCAAGGTCGTCTCCCGCACCGTGGCATCGAACCAGAGGCGCCGGTGGCGGCTGATCGTAAGGTCCAGATCGAACGCCAGAGTGACCCCGTCGCGCAAAGCGCTGCGGATGCGATCATTGATCGGATACTCGATGTGCGCGCTGAGCTGCAACACACCGTGATCGACCACCACGAAGGCGGAGCGGATCTGAAAGTCTCCGGCGAGCGGACCGGCGCTGCGCACGCCGCGCGGGACCGCCAGTGCCACCAGCAGCACCAGAGTGACGCCTAATCTGCTGATCGTTTGCACGGCTACCTTAGGGGCAAAAACTGTTGCGTATCGTCGACGCGGCGCGCCGAAGAGCGCGGGGCGCTTCTAAGTCACGCTTCTAAGTCACTGTCAGGCAAGCATAATAGAAGCCGTCGGTCTGCGCCGCATTCCCCGGCAGCAGCTGCATTCCGGTTGAGCATTCGATCAGGTCCGGGGGCAGCTGCACCGCCTCCGGCGGCGGCAGCGAGCGAATTCGGGGCCCGGCAGCCAGTATGGCCTCGACTATGCGCTCATTTTCCGCCGCCAGGACCGAGCAGGTCGAGTACAACAGCCGTCCCCCCGGCTTCAGCAGCCGCAGGCACTGTTCCAGGATCCGGCGCTGGGTCGCTGCCAGCGCGGCGACGTCTTCGGGCCGACGCAGCAGCTTGATGTCCGGATGGCGCCGGATGACGCCGGTGGCCGAACACGGTGCATCGACCAGGATGCGGTCGAAAGCTTCCCCCGACCACCAGCTCAGGTCGTCACGCAGGTCGGCGGTGACCAGCTGCGCCTGACGGCGCAGCCGCCTAAGGTTATCCGCGATCCGCCGCACCCTCGAGCCATCGATGTCGACCGCTGTCAGCGCGATAGCGCCATCCGCCGCTTCGAGCAGCGCGCCGGTCTTGCCGCCCGGTGCCGCGCAGGCATCGAGCACGCGTTCCCCCGCCCGTACCGCCAACAGCGCGCAGGCGAGTTGGGCACCGGCGTCCTGCACCGACACCCAGCCTTCAGCAAAACCGGGCAGTTCGGTGACGCCGACCGGCTTATCGAGCACCAGCGCGGTCGGCAGCCACGCCAGCGTGCGTGCGCCCAAGCCGCGCTCGGCGAGTCGCGCCCGGCAGCTGTCGCGCGTCGCGCGCGACAGATCGACGCGCAGGCTCATCGGCGGATGGGCGTTGTTGGCCTCGATGATTTGCGGCCATTGCTCCGGCCACGCCTCGCGCAACGCCTGCAGCAGCCATGCCGGGTGCGCGCTGGCGGCAGCGGCCTCGTGCAGCGAGCGCCGCAGCAACGCTTCGCGTTCGCGCAGAAATCGGCGTAGCAGCGCGTTGATCAGACCGGTGGCGTGCGGCTGCTGCAGTAGCCGCGCGGCGTCGACCGCCGACGACACCGTCAACTCGGGCGCATTGCGTGAATATTCGAGCTGGTGCAGCGCGACCAGCAGCAGCGCTCGCAGCGCCGGCGCCAGCGGCTTGCCCGCGATCAGTGTTGCCGCGATCGCATCGAGCCGCCAGTACCAGCGCAGCGAGCCAAGCGTGACGGCGCGGATCGCCGGTCGGTGCTCGGCGGACGTCGCGCCGTGCGCCAGCGCATCATCGGCGGAGCGTCCGGCGAAGGCCACTGCGGCTAAGGCCTTTGCAGCCTCAGCGAGTAGCGCGGCTGCCGGACTCGAAACGGCGCTGTTCACCCGAAGCGTGACCCGGTCAGGGCGTCGTGCCCGCTGGCAAACTCCCGCGCCGTGACGATGCGCCGGGCCGCCAGCTGGAGTTTCATTAGTGCGAGTCGACCCTGGCCGCACTGGACCATCAACCGGTCATGCTCCAAACCCAGGATAGTGCCTGGCGAGGGCCGGTCGGCGGGCGCCGCAGCGGCGCCGACCTCGCCGGCCACACGGGCCTCCCAGAGGCGCAGCTGCTGGCCCTGCCATTGTGTCTGCGCCACCGGCCACGGATTGAAGGCACGAATCTGGCGCTCAATTTCCCCGGCAGCGCGCGACCAGCCGATCCGCGCTTCCGACTTATCGATCTTCGCCGCATACGTAACCCCTTGATCGGCTTGCGGCTGCGCGCGCAGCAGGCCGGCCTGGGCCTGGTCCAGCGTCGCCATCATCAGTTCCGCCCCCAGTGGCGCCAGGCGATCGTGCAGCTGCTGCGCGTTGGCCGCGGGGTCGATCGGGACGCGTTGCTGCGCCAGGATCGGCCCGGTGTCC
The DNA here is from genome assembly GCA_035601675.1 of Steroidobacteraceae bacterium. Classification (GTDB taxonomy): domain Bacteria; phylum Pseudomonadota; class Gammaproteobacteria; order Steroidobacterales; family Steroidobacteraceae; genus FEN-1191. The sequence continues at coordinate 10,308 of DATNNU010000164.1, forward strand.
AGGCCGGCCTCGATCTGCATGATCGTGACCCCGGTTTCGGCGTCGCCCGCCAGTATCGCGCGCTGAATTGGTGCTGCACCGCGCCATCGCGGCAGCAGTGAAGCATGGACATTGAGGCAACCGAGTCGCGGCAGCCTCAGCACCGTTGCCGGCAGGATCAGGCCGTAAGCGACCACCACCAGCGCGTCGGGGACCCAGCTCGCCAGCGCGGCGCACGCCGCCGGGCTTTGCAACCCTGCCGGCTGCAACAGCGGTAATTTGAGTTGCTGCGCCAGACGCTTGACCGGACTGTCCTTGAGCACGCGGCCGCGGCCCGCCGGCCGGTCAGGCTGCGTCAGCACCCCGACCAGAATATGAGACGAATCCGCCAGTGCGCGCAGCGTCGGCACCGCGAAATCCGGCGTGCCGGCAAAGGCGATGCGCAGCATGAGTCATATAACGCGCGCGGACGCGCGCGCGGCCGGCCTGGCCGCCCCGCTGGCGCGCTCGCGGCGCTCTTTTTCGAGTTTTCGCCGGATGCGCTCGCGCTTCAGGCCCGACAGGTAATCGACGAACAGCTTGCCGGCCAGGTGATCCATCTCGTGCTGCAAGCAGACCGCCGCCAGGCCCTCCAGTTCGCGCTCGTAGCGCTCACCGTCCGCGTTCCGCGCGCGCACCCGCACACGCGCCGCGCGCTCGATCGGTTCGAACACGTTGGGCACCGACAGGCAGCCTTCTTCCGACACCTCCAGCCCGTCGCGTGTCACAATCTCGGGGTTGATGTAGACCTGAGGCTGGTTCTTCTCGCTGCTGACATCCATCACCAGCAGCTGCCGATGGACATTGACCTGCGTGGCTGCCAGTCCGATGCCGGGAGCGGCGTACATGGTCTGCAACATGTCGCCGATCAGCTGCTTGAGGGCGGCATCGAACTGCTGCACCGGCTCGGCACGGATGCGAAGCCGCGGATCGGGGAATTCCAGTATGGGCAGCAAGGCCATCGGTGCTCTCTAGTTGTGGTTCTGTAACCTGGGGAAATATGCCAACATTTCAAGGATCAGAGCCCAAATGACCCGCGACGTGACCCAGTGCACAAAGTTGGCAATTAACCATGTGCGTTTACGCGCTCTTAAGTTTATAACAGCTGTACCAGAAGGCCCTACCCGATCCCAAGAGGTAGCAGGGATGTATTTGAATCAAGCTTTCGGTGTCCAACGGGTCGTACGGGCCTGTGCCACCATCACCGCACTGCTGGCCTTCGGCGGCTGTTCGATGTTCCATCGTGGCGAGCACCCAGCCGCCGCGCCACCACCGGCTGTCCGGCAGGCCGAGACCACGGCCGCGCCGGAATCCCAAACGGTCACCGAAGCCCTGGGCGACGTGCCTGATGAGGCCGGTACGACGACCGTGATCAGCGATGCGGGGTCGGCCCTCAAACCCGGTGCTCCCAAGAGTTACGTGGTGCGGCGCGGCGATACGCTTTGGGGCATTGCCAATACGTTCCTGCGCGATCCCTGGCTGTGGCCGGAGATCTGGTACATCAACCCGGACATTCGCAACCCGCATCGGATCTACCCGGGCGACAACGTGCGCCTGGCGCTGCGCGGCGATGGCCGCACCTCGCTGCAGATTGTGCGTGGCGGCAGCGGATCCACGGCGCGCCTGGAGCCGATGCTGCGCAGCGTCCCGCTCGAGGGACCGATTGCAACCATACCCTACACGTTGATCGCCGCATTTCTGTCGCGGCCGGGCGTGCTGAGCGGCGATGAGGTCAAGGCGGCGCCCTATGTACTGGCCCTACGGGACAATCATCAGATTGCCGGCGCCGGGCACGATCTCTACGTAAAGAAACTCGGCGGCGAAACTGGCGCTCGCTACAGCGTCATGCACGTCGATGAGCCGCTGAAGGATCCACAGAGCGGGCGCAAGTTAGGTTACCTGGCGATATACACCGGCACCGCGCAGCTCATGCATCCCGGGGATGTGGCCAAGGTCACGTTGACCGATTCGGCGCGCGAGACGCTGCAGGGCGACGTGCTGATCGCCGAGGAAATGAGCCCCACGAGCGATTTTGCGCCGCACGGGCCGTCACAACCGGTGGACGGCCGCATCATTGCGGTAGTCGATAATGTGCTGCTCGCGGGACAGTACGAAGTGGTGGCCGTCAATCGCGGCTCCCAGGACGGCCTTGACCGCGGCACAGTGCTGACGGCAGACCTGGCCGGGGAGAAGGTCAGCGATCACTGCGCCAAAATCGATGGCGAAAGCACCTGCTGGGCTCCGCACAGCGAACGGCTGCCGGACGAGAGTTCGGGCACGCTGCTGGTATTCAAGACGTATGAGCGCATGAGCTACGCGCTCATTCTCAGCGACATCGTGCCGATCAACATCGGCGATCGCGTGCGCAATCCCTGATCGCGCAACCCGCTGGCCGCAAGCCTCCATATCGCGCATCTTCATGGCGTTAGCCCGGCTATAGGCCGGCCGGCGTTGCTCTGTGCTGCCCACCGAATGGACGCGGTGGACATGCGGCTCGCGCTTGGCCGCGCCCCGGGTCTGACTGCCCAGCCGCGGCGGCGCGCACTGGCCGTGCCCGCGGGCGCGCAGGAACATTCCACCGGACGGCAGGCATTGTTCCGGCAGTGCAGAAGCAGCCTCGAGGCGCTCGGACTGCCCGCCGCCGCCGGCGCGGCATTGCAGGCGCCGGGCGCGGCGCGCATCGCCGCCGATCGCCGCTGGGTCGAGAGCGAACGCGTCAGCCTGATCGATGCCGCCGGTCCGCCTCTCCGCCGCAGCTGGCGCAGGCCGAAGGGGCGCCGGCGCTGCTGTACGTCAAGGGCGATGCGGGCTGCCTGAGCGCGCCGCAACTGGCGATGGTGGGAAGCCGCCACCCCACACTGCCGGGCCAGCGCGCTGCACGTGCATTCGCGGCCTATCTTTCCGGGGCCGGATTGACGATCACCAGCGGGCTGGCGGTCGGCATCGATGCCGCCAGCCATGAGGGCGCGCTCGAAAGTGGCGGTGCGACCATCGCGGTACTCGGCACCGGTATCGATGCGATCTACCCGCGTCATCAGGCAACCCTCGGCGCGCGCATTGCCGCCCAGGGCGCGCTGGTAAGCGAGTATCCGCCCGGTTCGCCGCCGATCAGAGCCAACTTTCCGCGCCGTAACCGAATTATCAGCGGTCTGTGTCTGGGCACGCTGGTGGTCGAGGCGGCGCGCGGCAGCGGCTCGCTGATTACCGCACGCCTGGCCGGCGCGCGGGCACGCAAGGTGTTTGCCATCCCGGGTTCGATCCACAATCCGCTTTCCCGGGGCTGTCATGCGCTGATCAGGAGCGGCGCCAAACTCATCGAAAGCGCCGATGACATCCTCCACGAGCTTAAATTTCATTCTGGAAAACAAAACCTTACGAGACCTCCGAGGGATCACCTGAGCAGCGCAGTGAAGGCCGCACGGTTGGACAAGGCGTACAAAATCCTGTTAGATGCCCTTGGGTTTGAGCCGGCCAGCCTCGATATGCTAGTGGAGCGAACCGGCCTTCCAAGCCAATCCGTCGCCTCCATGTTGCTGTTTCTGGAGCTCGAGGACGTCGTTGGATTGCATTCGGGCGGCCGCTACCTGCGCTTGTAGGCGCCGCGGGGCCGGCATGGCGATACCGACGGCATCGTTATATTGAGTGACCATGGACAACAGCGTTTTCGACATTCTTATCTACGTTTTTGACCGCTACATGTTCGAAGAGCTGCCCGCCAGCGCTGAGCGGGAGACGCTCGCGCGCGATCTGGAGAGCGCCGGTTTCGGCGAAGCTAATGTCGAGCGAGCGCTCGACTGGCTGGCTGACCTCGCGGCTGAGCGTGAGCGTCCGAACCTGCGCGGCGACGGCAACTTCCGTGTCTTTGCCCCGCAGGAACTCGCCCGCCTCGACGCCCAATGCCGCGGCCTGCTGGTCTCGCTTGAGGCCGGCGGCATACTCTCGCCCAGTCAGCGCGAGATCGTGATCGATCGGCTGCTGGCGCTCGATACCGATGAACTCGATCTGGAACAGGTCAAGTGGGTGGTGCTGATGGTCTTATCTAGCCAACCCGGGCAGGAACTCGCGTATGCGAGGATGGAAGATCTGGTATTTGATGTGCCGCATCACGACCCGCATTGAGCCCGGCTCGCAGCACCCGGCAACAACCCGCGGCTCGTCCGCGGTTTTTCGTTTTTGGCTCCTTCACACGGTAGAGGCATGGCTGACAATCTGGTAATCGTCGAATCTCCGGCCAAAGCACGCACCATCAAGAAATACCTGGGCAAGGATTTCGAGGTGCTGGCCTCCTACGGCCACGTGCGCGATCTGGTGCCGAAGGAAGGCGCGGTCGACCCCGACGACGGCTTTGCGATGAAATATCAGCTGGTCGAGCGCAACGAGCGCCACGTCGAAGCCATCGCCAAGGCGCTGAAGAAAGCCAAGTCGCTGCACCTCGCGACCGACCCCGATCGCGAGGGCGAGGCCATCGCCTGGCATCTCTACGAGATCCTCAAGCTACGTGGCGAGCTTAAGCACAAGGAGGTGCATCGCGTCGTGTTTCACGAGATCACGCGCAATGCGGTACGCGAAGCGGTTGCCTCGCCGCGTGATCTGTCGCTCGATCTCGTGAACGCGCAGCAGGCGCGCCGCGCGCTGGACTATCTGGTCGGTTTCAATCTGTCGCCGCTGCTGTGGAAGAAAGTGCGGCGCGGACTGTCCGCCGGCCGCGTGCAAAGTCCCGCGCTGCGCATGATCTGCGAACGCGAAGCTGAAATCGCCGCCTTCGAGCCGCGCGAGTACTGGAGCATCGATGCCGTCGGCGAGCACACGCAGCAATCCTTTCCGCTCAAGCTGATCGAATTCAGTGGCGAGAAGGTCGAACAGTTCAGCTTCACCAACGAGGCCGGGGCGCGCGACGCGGAACACAGCCTCAAGGCAGCCGCCGGTCCGAGCGGCGCGCTCACGGTGCTGCAGGTCGATCGCAAGCAGCGTCGACGCAATCCGGCCCCGCCGTTCACCACCTCGACGCTGCAACAGGAAGCCTCGCGCAAGCTGGGCTTCTCCGCGCAGCGCACCATGCGGGTAGCACAGCAGCTGTATGAAGGTGTCGACACCGGCGAGGGCAATGTCGGTCTGATCACCTACATGCGCACCGACTCGGTGTCGCTCGCGGCCGAGGCCGTGCAGGAGATGCGCGCGGTCATTGCAAAGCTCTATGGCCCGGAAGCGGTGGCCGAAGAGGTGCGGGTATATAAGACAAAATCCAAGAACGCGCAGGAAGCGCACGAGGCCATACGCCCGACCTCGGCCAGCATCATCCCTGCCGACATCGAGCGCCACCTCGAGGCCGACCAGTTCAAGCTCTATTCGTTGATCTGGAAACGCGCCGTCGCCTGCCAGATGGCACACGCGCTATTCGACACGGTCGCAGTCGATATCCTTGCCGGCGCCGACGGGCCGCAGCGTCATGTATTGCGCGCCAATGGCTCGACGCTGGTCAAACCGGGCTACATCGCCGTCTATCAGGAAGGCCGCGACGACGCGACCGACGACGAAAGCGACCAGGTATTGCCGCCGATGCAGGCCGGCGACGCCGTCAAGCTGCTCGAGGTGCAGCCACAACAGCATTTCACCGAACCGCCACCGCGCTTTACCGAGGCCTCGCTGGTCAAGGCGCTCGAAGAGTACGGCATCGGCCGACCGTCGACCTACGCCTCCATCATTTCCACGCTGCGTGATCGCGAGTACGTGGAAATAGAGAACCGCCGCTTCACGGCGACCGACATCGGCAAGATCGTCAACCGCTTCCTGACCGAACATTTCCACCAATACGTTGACTATGGCTTTACCGCTGCCATGGAAGATGAGCTCGACGCGGTGGCGCGCGGCGAGGAACCCTGGACCACACCGCTGTCGAAGTTCTGGAAGCCCTTCATCCGTCAGGTCGACGCGATCGAGAAGAATGTCACGCGTGAACAGGTGGCGCAGGCTCGCGAGCTCGGCCGCGACGAGGCCAGCGGCAAACCGATGACCGTGCGCATGGGCCGCTTCGGCCCGTTCGTGCAGATCGGAACCAAGGACGATGTCGAGAAACCGCGCTTCGCCGGCCTGCGTCCTGGGCAGAAGATGGACAAGATCACGCGCGAGGAGGCGCTGGCGCTGTTCATATTGCCGCGCACGCTGGGCAGCACGGCCGAAGGCGAGCCCATTCTTGCCAACGTCGGCCGCTTCGGTCCGTACATCAAGTACGGCAGCAAGTACGTTTCGCTCAAGGATGACGACCCGTATACGGTCACGCTCGAGCGGGCGCTCGAGTGCATCCAGGCCAAGCAGGTCGTCGATGCCAACCGCATCATCCAGGACTTTGGCGCCGACGGCATTCAGGTGCTCAACGGCCGCTATGGGCCGTACATCAGCAACGGCGAGAAGAACGCGCGCATCCCTAAGGACCGCGACCCGAAGACGCTGACCCTCGAGGATAGCCGCGCACTGCTGGTCGCGGCCCCGGCGCGGCCGCTGCGAGGCCGCGGCCGCTTCGCGCCGAAGAAGGCTGCCAGCAAGCTCGCAACGACTGCTGACGCAAAGCCCGACGCAAAGCCGGTGAGCCGCCGCCGACACGGCGCGGTGGTGCCGGCGACCGTGGGCGCCGGTAGTGCGCCGCCAAAGGCGGCAGAAAAGAAGGCGGCGCATGCAAGACCGGCGCTGCGGCCAACTACAAAAGCGGCGGCCAAGTCCGCCGCGCGGCCGTCGGCGAAGTTGGCGGTGAAATCCCCGGCAAAGGCTGCCGCCCGTGCCGGCGGCAGAACCGCGCCAACGAAGAAAGCCGCGGGTGCCGCCTAGTAGCTAACGGCGACAGGCACGCTGTCTTGGCACCCCAGGGTTGGCGCAAGATGAGGCGTTGATCGCCGGGCGTCAGGTACATGAAGTATCGTCACAGCTTCCATGCCGGAAACTTCGCCGACGTGCACAAGCACGTCGCGTTGCTGGCGCTGCTGCGCGCCATGCAGCGCAAGGACAAGGGCTTCCTGTATCTGGATATTCACGCCGGCGCCGGTCGCTACGACCTGAGCGGGCCGGAGGCGCACCGTGGTGCTGAAGCCAGGCATGGCATCACGACGTTGATGATGGCGGCTGCAATGCCCGAGGCGCAGGAGATCAACGACTACCGCGACGCGGTCGCGGCATTGCGCACCGAGATCGCCGACGCCCATGCCTATCCCGGCTCACCTTGGCTCGCCGCGCACACCCTGCGAGCGCAGGACCGTGGCATCTGTTGGGAAATGCTGCCGGCCGAATGCCGCGCACTCGAGCGCGCATTGGGCGGCTTTCGGCGCATGCGCGTCGAATGCGCCGACGGCTATCAGCAATTGCCCGCCGTGCTGCCATCACGCGAGCGACGCTGTCTGTTGCTGATCGATCCGCCCTACGAAAACCCATCGGCGGAGCTGGATCAGGCGCTACAGAACATTGTGAGCAGTCTGCAACGGCTGGCGAACACCGTGGTTCTGCTGTGGTATCCGATTAAGGATGAGCGCACGCTCACGCCCTGGCTGGCGCGCGTCGAGAGCGCACTGTCGGCTCCTGCGCTGAGCCTGGAACTGTGGATCTACCCGCGCGATTCGCGCGTCGGGCTCAACGGCTCCGGTCTGCTGCTCGTCAACCCGCCGTATCAGTTCGATCAGCGTGCCGCGCTGTGGCAGCAGGAGCTGCATGCCATGCTCGACAAGGCGCAGCACGGCGGCAGCTCGCGGCAATGGCTGGTACGCGATGCGGACGTTGATCATGCCGGCGCCTGACCGCTACGCGGTGATTGGTCATCCGATCGCGCACAGCCGCTCGCCGCAGATCCATGCCCTGTTCGCGCAACAGACTCGTCAGAACATGATCTACACCGCCATCGACGTGGCACCACAGGATCTGGCGTCGCGAGTAGGCGAGTTCTTCGCCGCCGGAGGCCGCGGACTCAACGTCACGGTGCCGCACAAAGAAGCGGTTATCGCATTGACCAGCAGTTTGAGCGCTCGCGCCCGGACCGCCGGCGCGGCAAATACCATCATGAGGGACGCGCAAGGCCGGCTGACGGCGGACAATACCGACGGCGCCGGCCTGGTGCGCGATCTGACGCATAATCTGCGCATCGCCGTGAACGCTCAGCGGCTGCTGCTGCTCGGCGCGGGCGGCGCCGCGCGCGGTGTTCTGGCTCCGCTGCTCCAGCTCCAGCCGCGCGAACTCCTCATTGCCAACCGCAGCGTCGACCGCGCGCTCGCGCTGGCGAATGCGTTCGGCTCGCTCGGTCCGGTGCGCGGCTGCGGCTTTGCAGAGCTCGACGGCTTGAATTTCGACCTGATCGTCAATGCGACCGCGGCCAGCCTGCAGTCGGACCTTCCGCCGCTGCCGCCGAGCGTGCTCGGCGCGGCGACGATCTGCTACGATTTGGTCTATGCCAACAGCGACACCCGTTTCACGCACTGGGCGCGCGAACACGGCGCGGCGCAGGCTCACATGGGACTTGGCATGCTGGTCGAACAGGCCGCCGAAACCTTTTATCTGTGGCGCGGGGTGCGGCCGGATACCGAACCGGTGCTGTCAGTACTCGCAGCACAGAGCAGGCACTGAGCGCAAGTGCTCGAACGCGGCGACCGGTTGAGAATGAAAATCCTCGCGGCTCTGTGGCTGTGCCTAGGCGCACTTTCCGCCGGCGCGGATACGAGTGCGGATGCGCGCGCAGGCGCCGACCCGACGGTCTCGGCCGACGCGGCATTCATGGCACTGGCCGATGACTATTTCGACAACTATTACTTTCCGACCAATCCCACCATCGCCACGACGGCCGGTATCCATCGCTACGATGAGCGGCTCGAGGACTACAGCCGCGCCGGTCTGGAACGGCAGATCAGGGCGCTGCGCGGCTACCAGCAACGCTTCGAGGCCGTAGGCGCATCCGGGCTCTCCGAGCGCGTGCAGGGCGATCGCGAACTGTTGTTGGCGAGTATCCGCAGCAGCCTGCTGACCCTGCAGACGATCCGCCCGTGGCAGAAGGACCCCAACTTCTATTCCGCCGGCATCGCCAACAGTGCCTTCATCCTGATGGAGCGCAATTTTGCGCCGGTCAATGAGCGCCTGCGCCTGGTGTGCGCGCGCGAGAAACTGATGCTGGCAGCGTTGCGCGCCGCGCGCTCCAACCTGCGCAATCCGCCACGGATCTACACCGAGATCGCACTCGAGCAGCTGCCTGGGATCGTGAGCTTCTACCAGGATGACTTGCCGACGGCATTCAGCACCGCGGACGATGCCGCACTAGTGCGCGAGTTCACGGCGGCCAATGCCCGGGTGATCGCGGCGCTGAAGGACTACCAGAGCTGGCTGACGCGCGAGCTGCTGCCACGGTCGCACGGGGAATTTCGCCTCGGTACCACAACTTTTCGCGCCAAGCTCGCCTACGACGAGATGGTGGACACGCCACTCGAGCGGCTGCTCGCCATCGGCATGGCCGACATGCAGCGCAATCAGGCGGAATTTGCTCGCGTAGCCAGGGAGCTGGAGCCTGACAAGAGCGCACAGCAAGTGCTGGCGGAACTCGCGCTCGATTATCCGGAACCGGGCAAGCTGCTTGATAGTTTTCGCGCCACCTTCGATGGCCTGATCGCCTTCATCACCGATCACCAAATCGTGACTGTGCCGTCGACGGTGCGGCCGATCCTGCGTGAGACTCCGCCGTTCATGCGCGCGACGACTTTCGCCTCGATGGACACGCCCGGGCCGTTCGAGCCCGCGGCGCAGGAAGCGTATTTCAATGTCACACTGCCCGATCCGAGCTGGGACGCGCGCAGGACGGCGGGCTTCATGGCGAATTTCAACTATCCGGTGATCAGCAATGTCGTTGTGCATGAAGCCTATCCGGGCCATTACATCCAGTTCCTGTGGATGCATCGCGTCGATGATCGAGTGCGCAAATTCGTCGGTGCCGCTACCAACTCCGAAGGCTGGGCGCACTACTGCGAGCAGATGATGCTCGATGAGGGCTATGTACAACCGGGTACCGGCGCCACGGACGGGCGGCAATCGAAATTGTTGCGCCTGGGACAGCTACAGGATGCACTGCTGCGCAACGCGCGCTTTATCGTCGCCATCAAACTGCACACCGGCCGGATGACCATCGATCAGGCGATCGATTTCTTCGTCCAGCAGGGCTACCAGTCACGCGAAATCGGACAAGTCGAGACCAAGCGCGGCACTTCCGACCCGACCTACCTCTATTACACGCTGGGCAAGCTGCAGATTCTCAAGCTGCGCTCCGACCTGCAGGCCCGCCAGGGCAGCAGCTTTCGGCTCAAGGATTTCCACGACGCCTTCATGCAGCAGGGTTTTCCGCCGATCAAGCTGGTGCGGCGGGCGCTGCTGCAGGACGGCTCACCGACACTGTAATCGGGCTGGTACATAATGCGCTTTCAGCGCCGGTTCATGCTCGGGCGACGAGACTAGCAGCGAGCTATGCCGCCGTCGGAGGGTTGATCCGGCCGGGTTCTTAGCTACGGGGGTTGTCGCGTGCACGCATTCCGCCACAGTGTCATGGTGTTTCTTGCCGCCGTCGGGCTGCTCGCACTGTCGAGCATGGCTGTTGTGGCACAGCAGCAGCCTGACGATCAGCAGTCGGCCGACGACATCGATCCACCGACCCGGGCCGCGCGTCTCAGCTACGTCCAGGGCGCCGTGTCGGTGCAGCCGGCCGGCGTCGATGACTGGACCGCGGCGGCAATCAATCGGCCGCTGACGACCGGCGATCAGCTCTGGAGCGACCGCGGTTCGCGCGCCGAGATTGAACTCGGTTCGGCGACTGTGAGCCTGGCCGACAACAGCAGCCTATCGCTGCTCAACCTCAGCGATGAGACCGTGCAACTGCAGGTTAGCGCGGGCACGACCAATATCACGCTGCGCAATCTGGATCCGGGGGTCTCTTTCGAGATCGCCGCTCCTAACGCATCGGTGTCGCTGGTGCGGCCCGGTACCTATCGAATCGATGTCGACGACGCGGGCAACACCACGGTGTCGATGCGCGACGGCCAGGCACAGGTCGTCACCAGTGCCGGCCAGTCAGTCATCCTGCGAGGCGGTCAGGGCGCTCAGTTCGCGCCCAGTGGCGGCGTCGACGTAGTAGCACTCGGCCCGCCAGACGATTTCGACCGCTGGTGCGCGCAGCGCGGCCAGCGCTGGGCGCAGAACCAGAACGCCAGCCAGTATGTCTCGAGCGATGTCGTCGGCGCGGAGGACCTGGACACCTACGGTGAATGGCGCCAGGAATCGGATTACGGCAATGTCTGGTATCCGACCGCGGTGGCGGTCGACTGGGCGCCCTATCGCTACGGTCGATGGCTATGGGTCACGCCCTGGGGATGGACCTGGGTGGATAACGCGCCGTGGGGATATGCACCCTTTCATTATGGTCGTTGGGCCTACCTGCGGCAGCGCTGGTGCTGGGTGCCCGCGCCGCCGCGCAGCCGCGCCGTCTATGCCCCGGCGCTGGTCGCCTGGATGGGTGGGCCGGGGATCGGGGTTTCGGTAACGGTCGGTGCCGGTCCCGGCGTCGGCTGGCTACCGCTGGCTCCCGGCGAAGTCTACCTGCCCGGTTATCGCGTCAGCCCGCGTTACCTGCACAACGTCAACGTCAGCAACACCACCATCGTCAACAATACCTACATCACCAACGTCTACCAGAATCCGGAGCTGCAGACCCGCTATGCCAACCGCAATGCGCCACGCGCGCTGACTGTGGTCTCGCAGAGCAGCTTCGCGTCCGGCCA
>DATNNU010000165.1:0-7817 GCA_035601675.1 Steroidobacteraceae bacterium
TGGCGGGTGCTGTGCGACACGCTGGCGGACCTGGCCGTGTCGCTCAGTGTGCAGCCGACGGAGCAGCTCGAGGATCCCATGCCAAAGCTCGTCGCGATCGGCACCGCCGGGGTCGAGGACGAGGGCAAGCACGGTGCCGAGCGCAGGCGGTTGATCTCGGCGGCGCTCACGGCGCTGGCCGCGGCGGCCGCTCGGCACTCCGATCGGCTCGCGCTGCGCCACTTCTCTCTGGTCGATGTCGATCTGCATGCGGTCGCCTCATGAGCGCAGTCCACTATGCCGTGCGTCACGAAACCCTCTACCGCTATCGTCGCGACGTCGTGCATGCTCATCAGCAACTGCACCTGACGCCGCGAAATTCAGAGCGTCAGCACTGCGTGCTACACCGCATCAACATCACGCCGCAGCCGGCGGTGCTGGCAGAATATGTCGACGTCTTTGGAAATTCGGTCACGCGCGTCGAGCTCGACCGGCCGCATAAACGGCTTCGGGTGGTCGCCGAGATGGACGTACGCCTGGACGCGCAGCCGGAAATCGACTTCGACAAGGGCGAGAGCTGGGAGCGCGTGCGCGATCAGCTTTGCTATAACGCGCAGGCGCGCGACGCCGAGTGGCTCGAGGCGATGCGCTTTCGTGGCGAGTCGCCGTACGTGCGCATCAAGGGCGTGTTCGGCGACTTCGCGCGTGACTGCCTGCATCCCGGGGCGAGCGTGTCCACCGTGGCCGCCGCGCTGATGGCCAAGCTGCGGCGTGAATTCACCTACGCGCCCGGCAGCACCGAGATCGCGACGCCGCTGCTGGAAGTGTTCACCAAGCGCAGCGGCGTCTGTCAGGACTTTGCTCATCTAATGATCGCCTGCCTGCGCAGCGCCGGCCTGTCGGCGCGCTATGTGAGCGGCTATCTGCGCACGCACGGGCCGGCAGCGCCCAAAGACGCCGACGATGACGATGACGATGACGATGTCGACGACACTCGCGACAACGAAAGCGAGCATGAGAATGAGGGCGAGGGGATTGCGCCGCGGCTGCGCGGCGCGGATGCCTCGCACGCCTGGGTGGCGGTGTTTGCGCCGCCGATCGGCTGGCTCGGCTTCGATCCGACCAACAACGTGCGCGTGAATCAGGACCACGTGGCGCTGGCCTGGGGCCGCGACTTCGGTGATGTGTCGCCGCTGCGAGGCGTGATCCTCGGTGGCGGCTCGCACAAGCTGACGGTTCGGGTCGCGGTGCGCCCGATCGACGAGCCGGCCTGAGCAGCGATCGCGCGGCGCGCCCGATACTTACGAGCTATGTGCCTGCACGGCGCGCCGGAACTCAAGCGGCGAGCTAATGCCGTTGAACGGTTCGTTCGTACCGCCGGTCCCGGTTACGACGATGTTGCCGTAACCGAAAATACGCCCAAGTATGCCTTGATTGACAGCCACCGCTTCGACCTTCGCGTTCAGCATTTCCACTGTTCGCCGTCGCAGGACTCCGACTTTGATGATGACGCGCTTGTTAGTAACTGCAAACTCGGAGCTGGCGTAATCAACGTATTTCACCAATCCCCATACTATTCCGATGGCAAGCACTGTCTCCGCGGCGGGTGGGGCGCCGTAGCCAAATAACACTATGGAAATCCCGACCAGAAAAATCGGTACAACAAAGATGATGAAGTGGAGCCGAGTTCTGAAGGCCACCTCTTCCCCCGGTATTAGACTGTTGTCAACGTAGCTCATGCTGCCCTCTTCTTTTTCACATCAGCGCTTGCAGATGGGCAATTATGCCACCGCTGGAGGCGGTGCCCTGCGCATGGCGGTAAGGCGAGGCGGGCTACGAGCAGACACGGACCGCGCCGGGCCGTAGAGTTCGCCCATGGAGGCGATCGAGTCGGCACGGACCCACGCTTTGTCGGTGCTGGCGGAGCGTGCGCCAGCGGTGGCCGCCGCGCTGGCGCAGCTACCGGAAGAGATCGCCGCCTCCGCGCCTGCGGTACTGGCCGCGAGCGCGTTCCTGCTCGACGCGCTGTGCCGCGACCAGGACCTGATTGCAGCGCTGGGCCGCCGCGCCGGGGAGCGCTTTGCCGGCGCACCGATCGCGCTGCCGTCGCTGCCCTCGTCGCCCGCCGAGTCCACTGCCGCCGCCGACTCAGCGGCTGCCGAGGCGCAGTTCATGGCGGCGCTGCGCCGCTGGCGGCGTGCCGAGTTCGCCCGCATTGCCTGGCGCGATCTGGCCGGTTGGGCCAGCCTGGTGGAGACCCTGGCGGATCTGTCGCGCGCAGCGGACCTGGCGCTGGTCCTGGCGCACGACTTTGCGCTGCGTGGCCTGACGGCGCGCTACGGACAGCCGCGCTCGGCGGCGCGGGCGCCGCAGCAGCTGATCATTGTCGCGATGGGCAAGCTCGGCGGCGGCGAGCTGAATTTCTCCTCCGATATCGATCTGGTGCTGCTGTACCCGGACGGCGGGGAGACCGACGGCGGGCGCCCGATCAGCAACGAGGAGTACTTCACGCGGCTGGGCCAGGCGCTGATACGGCTGCTCGAGCCGCACACCGCCGACGGTTTCGTGTTTCGCGTCGATCTGCGCTTGCGCCCGTATGGCGACAGCGGTCCGTTGGTGTCGAACGCAGCGGCGCTCGAGGACTATCTGCAGCTGCATGGCCGGGACTGGGAGCGCTACGCCTGGGTCAAGGCGCGTGCCATCACCAACCAGGCCGGTTATGCGGAACTGTTCCGCAGTGCCATCCAGCCGTTCGTGTACCGGCGCTACCTCGATTTTGGCGTGTTCGATTCGTTGCGCGAGATGAAAGCGCTGATCGAACGCGAGGTGCAGCGCCGCGAGCTCGCCGACCACATCAAGCTGGGAGACGGCGGCATCCGCGAGATTGAATTCATCGTGCAGTCATTTCAGCTGGTGCGCGGCGGCCAGGACCGGCGGCTGCAGACCACCTCGTTGCGACAGGCACTGGCGCTGCTGGTCGGCGCCAAGCTGCTGCCGGTGGACGTCGTGGCGCAGCTCGACGCGGCCTATGTGTTTCTGCGACGACTGGAAAACCGGCTGCAGATGCGTGCCGATCAGCAACTACACCAGTTGCCCGATGATGCGCCCGAGCGCGAGCTGCTGGCGGCGGCGATGAATTTCGACTCCTGGGCGCAGCTGCGCGACGAGATCGATCGGCACCGGCGCCATGTGGCGGCCAGCTTCCGTGCCATCGTCTTCGGCGCCATCGCGGGCGTAGCGGCGGATGGCGCCGCGCACAGCGCGCCGCCGCTCGATGACGCGGACCGGCAGACGCTGGCCGCCTGGCTCGAGCGCTCTGGCTTTGTCGACAGCGCCACCGCCGCTCAACTGCTGGTTGATTTTCGTCAGCTGGCGTTCGTCCAGCGGCTCGACGCGATCGGCAGCCGGCGCATGAGCGGCCTGCTGCCGGTGCTGGTGGCGGAGGCGGCGGCCGCGCCCGAACCTGTGCCCTCGCTGCGCCGGCTGTTGCGCGTGCTCGAGGCCATCGGCGCCCGCTCGGCCTATCTTGCTCTTCTACTGCATAACGCCCGGGCACGGGTGCGGCTGGTCGAGCTGGCCGCGCATGGGGATTTTCTGATCGACCAGATTGTCTCGCATCCGCTGCTGCTCGATGAGCTGATCGATGAGCGCATCTTCGACAACCCGCCCGATCGAGCCGCGCTGGCGGCGGACCTCGAGCAGCGCATGGCCGGTGCCGATGAGGACGACGGCGAGCGGCTGGTGGAGCGGCTGCGGCAATTTCAGCGCGCGGCGCTCTTTCGACTGGGCGTGGCCGACCTGCTGGCGCGGCTACCGGTGATGCGGGTCAGCGACCGCCTGACCGACGTCGCCGAGCTGATCATCGAGCGAGTGCTCGGGCTCGCCTGGCAGCAGCTGACTGCGCAGCTTGGCACGCCAATGTGCACCGAGGACGCTATTCGCCGGCCGGTGCGGCTGTGCGTGCTCGGCTACGGCAAGCTCGGGGGCATGGAACTGGGCTACAGCTCCGATCTCGATCTGGTGTTCCTGCACGACTCCAGCGGAGCGCAACAGGAAACCGAGGGCGAGCGCACGATCGACAACCAGGTGTTCTTCGTGCGCTTCGCGCAGCGGCTGGTGCATCTGCTGACGATGCATTCGGCCGCCGGACGGTTGTACGAGGTCGATATGCGGCTGCGGCCTAGCGGCAAGGGCGGCATGCTGATCACCAGCATCGAGGCCTTCACCGAATACCAACGGCGCGAGGCCTGGACCTGGGAGCACCAGGCGTTGCTGCATGCGCGCAGCGTCGCGGGCGCCGCCGCGCTGCGCGCGCGCTTCGAAGCGATCCGCCTCGAGGTGCTTTCGGGAAACGTGCGGCGCGCTACGCTGCGCGCGGATGTGCGGCACATGCGCAACCGCATGCGCAACGAGTTATCGCGCGCCGGGCCGGGCGAATTCGATCTCAAGCAGGATCCGGGAGGCGTTGCCGACATCGAATTCCTGGCGCAGTACTGGGCACTCACCTGGGCCGGAGAACACCCGCCGGTCGCCATGTACTCCGATACGATCCGGCAGCTCGAATCGGTGGCGTCGGCGGATCTTGTGCCGCAGAGCCGCATCGATACCCTGAGCAGCGCCTACCGCGACTATCGAACGTGCCTGCACCACCGCGCGCTCGAGGGCAAGGGCGGCATCGTGGCCGCGAGCGAATTTCAGTCCGAGCGTGCGGCGATCGTTGAAATCTGGGACGAGGTCATGGGTTCGTGATCCGGCGCCGGCTATAATGCTGAGCATGACTTCACGCGTGGCACTCAGAGAGCCGAACGCCCAGAACCAGTACACCGTTACGGTCAAGGATCTGCCGCTGGCCTGTCCGATGCCGGACATGAGCCTGTGGAATTCGCACCCGCGAGTCTATCTGCCGATCGAAGCTACCGGCTTCGCCAAGTGTCCGTACTGCGGGGCCGAGTACACGCTCGAGCGCTGAGCCTTCAGCGGTAGGGCTGGTACGACTTCTCTTCCACGATCGCTGAGTTCAGCTTCAGGTTGATGCGCTGCTTGATGGCGGCGCGCTCGTCGTTGCGCAGGTAGACCGCGCGCGCCAGTTCGATGAAGCCGGAATCGAAGCGCTGCTGCGCCTCGTGCTCGCGGATTCGGTCCTCGATGTCCCACAGCTCGCTGTTGACGCGTTCCAACGCCGCCGCGTCGGCGGCGAGCTCCGCGCTCGCGGGCACCGACTGGCGCCATTGGTGCTCCAGTAGCGCCAGTTCCCGGCGCACGTTGGCAAGCCTGCCGGCATCCTCGATGCGTGCCGACTTGATGCGCAGAATCGTGATCTTATCGATCAATTCGCCCGGAGAGACAGGCACCGGAATTCCGTCCATGCAGCTTATGGTAGCAGTGGGTCGGCCCGGGAGCGCATCAGCGCATCAAGCCGCTCGCGCACGTCCGCGACCTCGATCAGGTCCATTACCCCGGGGCGCTCGATCTTCTCGTGCCATGGCAGCTCTGCGGCGCGGCGGCCGCGCCAGCGGCGTGCGGCCATGTCGTAGCGGTCCACGCACCATTGGCGCGACAGATAAGGACCGCTGCGCTCCAGGCGCGTGGCCGCATACAGCCCGATCACCGGCGTGCCGACCATGGTCGCCATGTGCGCCGGCCCGGAATCCGGACAGAGCAGCACGCTGGCCCGTGCCAGCAGCGCCAGCAGCTGCGGCAAGGTGTCGGCGCCGATCTGATTGATGATCGGAACCCCGGCGAGGCGCTCGACGGCCGCGCCCATCGCGCGTTCGCGTGCGGAAGGCGCGCCGCACAGGATTACGCGCATGTCGTGCGCCTGCACCGCGTGCGCGGCGATGGCGGCGTAGCGATCGGGCCGCCAGTCGCGGGCCGGGTGCGCGGAGCAGGCACTTATTATCAGAGTGGGCCGTCGGTCGGGAATCAACGCCGCCGCGTAGTGCTGCGCCGCTGCCGGCAACGGCAGATTCCATTCGGGAGTACCTTCCTCGATGCCGAGTGCGCCGAGGAAGCCCTGAAAGCTGTCGAGCACGTGCTGCCGGCGACGCGGCGCGATCTGTGCGTTGGTAAACAACCACTGCAGCTCGCGCGCCCGCGCGCGATCGAAGCCCAGCCGCACGGTCGAGCGGATCAACGCCGACACCAGGCTGGCGCGCAGCGATAGCTGCATGTGCAGCAGCAGGTCGAAGCGCCGGCCACGCAGCGCGGCGCGCAGGCCGCGCGCCGCCGCCAACCCGGCGCGCTTGTCGATGGTGATAAACTCAACTCCGGGCAGCAGACTCATCAGCGGTGCCTCAACGCGGCCGATAACCCAGGTCAGCTGAGTCTTCGGCCACACGCGCTGCAGCGTGCGCACGACCGGCACGACGTGGCAGGTATCGCCGATGGCCGAGAGCCGGAGAATGCACAGGCGCTCGGGTCGCTCAATGAGATTCAGCATGCGGAAGTCTTTGATCTGGCCGACCGGGGCGGAAGTTCGGCAAATACCGTTTCAGGGCGGCGCGATGCTATATGACGCTTCCAGGGCGGGCAATGCAGCCGCTTCATGGTTCGATGCCCAGTGGTGGTCGCGCCGCGGCGAGGTGCGCGCCAGCGCGGAGGGGCGCGGCGCCGCGCAGTTCATCGAAGCCGATGGGCGGCGGCTGGTGCTGCGCCATTACCGGCGCGGCGGCTGGGCCGCGAAATTGTCGAGCGATCGCTATCTGTGGCGCGCCGCGTCGATGACCCGGTCGTATCTCGAATGGCATCTGCTCTATCTGATGTGCCGGGCGGGTCTGCCGGTACCGAAGCCGATCGCCGCCTGCTACCGGCGCACCGGACGCTATAGCTACAGCGCCGATCTGCTGACCGAGCTGATTCCGGACGTGAGCTCCCTCGCCGCGCGCCTGCAGGCGGCAGCGCTGCCACTGACCAGCTGGATCGCCATCGGCCTATGCCTGCGCCGTTTCCATAGAGACGGTGTCTGTCATGCCGATCTCAACGCCCACAACGTGCTGCTGAACGACGCGCAGCATGTGTGGCTGGTGGACTTCGATCGCGGTCGCCTGCGCCGCCCCGGTTTGTGGTGCGATAGTAATCTGGTGCGCTTGCGCCGCTCGATCGAGAAGATCACCGATCCGCTGCCGGCGGAACGGTTTTCCGAGGCTGATTGGGCCTCGCTGCTCAACGGCTATTTCATGGTGCCGCCGCAGCGCTCCGCGGTCCGGTAACACGCGTAGTGCGCCGCCTCTATACGCTGCTGCTGTACCTGGTGCTGCCCCTGGTCTCGCTCATCGTCGCGATTCGCGGCCTGCGCGAACGCGAGTATTGGCGCGGCTGGCAGGCCCGATTTGGCTTCGGTGCGCAGCGCCCGGTCGGCGGCATCTGGGTGCACGCGGTGTCGGTCGGGGAGGTACAGGCGGCAGCGGTGCTGATAGAGGCCCTGCGTACGCGCCTGCCCGGGATCGCAATCACCTTAAGCTGCGCGACACCGAGCGCGCGCGTGCGCGGTCGCACGCTGCTGCCCGGCGTCGAGGTGCGCTACGCCCCTTACGATCTGCCGGGCAGCGTGCGCCGTTGCCTCGTGGGCCTGCGTCCGCGGATGTTGATCGTGCTGGAAACGGAGCTGTGGCCGAACCTGTTGCATGAGGCGCAACGCTCGGGTGTGCCGGTACTGATCGCCAGTGCGAGGGTCTCGGCGCGCAGCGCCCGCATCTACCAGCGCCTGCCTGGTCTGCTGCGCGCTTCGCTCGCCGCCGATGTCTGGGTCGGTGCGCAGACCGACGCCGACGCGCGCCGCTTTGCCGCGCTCGGTGTGCCGCCGGCGCGGCTCTCGGTCGTCGGCAACATCAAATTCGATC
>DATNNU010000166.1:0-6841 GCA_035601675.1 Steroidobacteraceae bacterium
CCAGTTTCGGTTTTCCATGCCCTGGCTTCCTCACGGCGCCGGCGGCGCCCGCCGCTTATCGTGTTCGATCAGCGCGTAGGCGGAATGATTGTGAATCGATTCAAAGTTCTCGCTCTCCACCACATAGGCGGAGATGCGCTCGTCGCCATTCAGCCGCACCGCGACGTCGCGCACCATGTCTTCGACGAATTTCGGGTTGTCGTAGGCTCGCTCGGTGACCTGTTTTTCGTCCGGGCGCTTGAGGATGCCGTACAGCTCGCACGAGGCTTCGCTCTCCGCCAGGTCAATCAGCTCTTCGATCCAGATGTGAGTCTCCAGGCGAGCCTTGATGGTCACGTGCGAGCGCTGGTTGTGAGCGCCGCGCTCCGAGATTTTCTTCGAACACGGGCACAGGCTGGTGACCGGCACGACGACCTTGATCCAGGTGTGGGCCTCGCCGCCGCAGATCTCCCCGATCAGCGACGCCTGGTAATCCATCAGGCTCTCGACGCCCGAGACCGGCGCGCGCTTCATGACGAAGAACGGAAACGTCATCTCGATATGACCGGCGTCGGCGTCGAGCCGCTCGGTCATTTCCCCGAGCATCGATCGGAACGAGTCGACCGAGATCTCGCGCTCGTGGTGCAGGATCTCGACAAAACGGGACATGTGGGTGCCCTTGAAACTATGCGGCAGGTTCACGTACATGTTGAAAGTGGCCACCGTGTGCTGCTCGCCGGTGGCACGGTCCTTGACCTTGACCGGATGGCGAATGTCCTTGATGCCGACCCGGTTGATCGGGATCTGGCGGGTATCGGCGCGCGACTGCACGTCTTCGACCGGGAAGGCGTTTTTCGGGCGCGACTGTACGGCGATGGTCATGGCGTCACCTGCGGAATTCAACTTGGGCCGACGCGGCCCGCTGCCGTTAATCTGGTGGCGGTGCGGGTCTGCTTCAAGGCCGGAACGGCGGCCCGCCAGCGCTCGATCGACGCGGCGATGCCCGCCAGGTCGAGGCCCGCGGCAGCCAGACACTCATCGCGGCTGCCGTGCTCGATGAAGCGATCGGGTATGCCGATATGCAGCCGCGGCGTGATGAGTCCCTCGGCATCGAGCGCCTCGGAGCAGGCGCTGCCGGCGCCGCCGGCGACGGCATTGTCCTCGATGGTCACGATACCGGCGTGCGTGCTCGCGATCTGGCGCAGCAGCGCGGTATCCAGCGGTTTGATGAAGCGCATGTTCACCAGCGTCGCATCGAGACGTTCGGCCAGCACGGTTGCCGGCGTTAGCATCGCGCCGAACGCCAGCAGCGCCAGACCGCTGCCACCGCTGCGCCGAAGCTCGGCACGGCCGATGGGCAGAGCGGTCATTTCATCCGCGATACTGACCCCTGGGCCCGTGCCGCGCGGGTAGCGTACCGCCGCCGGACCCTCCAGCGTGGTGGCGGTGTAGAGCATCTGGCGGCATTCATTCTCATCGCCCGGCGCCATGATCACCAGGTTCGGCACGCAGCGCATGAACGACAGATCGTAGTTGCCATGATGGGTGGCGCCGTCGCTGCCGACCACCCCGGCACGATCGAGCGCAAATACCACCGGCAGTTTTTGCAGCGCCACGTCGTGAATCAGCTGATCGTAGGCGCGCTGCAGAAAGGTCGAATAGATGGCGAGCACCGGCTTCATGCCTTCGCAGGCCAGGCCGGCGGCGAAGGTCGCGGCGTGCTGCTCGGCGATGGCGACGTCGAAGTAGCGGTCGGGAAAGCGACGCGAGAACTGCACCAGGCCCGAGCCTTCGCGCATCGCGGGCGTGATACCGATGATGCGCGGGTCGCGATCGGCCATGTCACACAGCCACTGACCGAACACCTGCGAGTAGGTCGGCGTGCCGGCCTTTTCCTTGTGGATCGTGCCGCTGACGGGATCGAAGGGGCCGGGACCGTGCCAGGCGATCGGATCGGCTTCGGCCGGAGCGTAGCCCTTGCCCTTGCGCGTCACCACGTGCAGCAGCTGCGGACCGGAGAGCCCGCGGATGTTGCGCAACGCGCGCAGCAGCGACTTAAGATCGTGACCATCGATGGGTCCGACGTAGTTAAACCCCATCTCCTCGAATAACGTGCCTGGCAACACCATGCCCTTGACGTGTTCTTCGGAGCGGCGCGCGAGCGCGCGCATCGTCGGCATCTGCTGCAGCGCCTTCTTGCTGCCTTCGCGCAGTTGCCCGTACAGACGGCCCGAGATCACGCGCGCCAGATAGTTCGACAGCGCGCCGACGTTCTCGGAGATCGACATGTCGTTGTCGTTGAGCACCACCAGCAGGTTAATCGGCAGGCTGCCGGCGTGGTTGAGCGCCTCGAAGGCCATGCCGGCACTCATCGCCCCATCGCCGATCACCGCGACCGCGCGCCGCCGCTCGCCGTTGCGCGCCGCTGCAATCGCCATGCCCAACGCGGCACTGACCGAGGTGCCCGAATGACCGACGCCAAAGGCATCGTAGGGGCTTTCGCTGCGCGTCGGGAACGGTGCCAGGCCGTCGCGTTGCTTGATCGAATGCAGCCGGTCGCGCCGCCCGGTCAATACCTTATGCGGGTAGGCCTGATGGCCGACGTCCCAGACCAGGCGGTCGTCCGGGGTGTTGAAGACATAATGCAGTGCAATCGTCAGCTCGACCGTGCCCAGGCCGGCGGCGAAATGGCCGCCGCGGGTACTGACCGTATGAATCAGGAATTCGCGCAGTTCCGCTGCCAGCGCGGGCAGGTCTCGCTCAGCTAAAGCGCGCAGGTCCGCGGGGGATTCAATGGCGCCCAGTAAAGGGTAGGACGGGGGGGTGTCTGGCATCGTGAGAGGCAAGTTTACACGCTCACGGGCCTTCAGGCCGCGCGGCAACGTGCCGGGGGGAGTCGGGGAGGGGCTCCTGGGGCGCCAAAGGCGGGTCAGAGCGCCCGATCGACCACGTAGTAGGCCAGCTGCCTCAGCTGCAGGGCGGCGGCGCCCAGCCCCTCAAGCGCAGCCAGCGCCCGATCACGATGCTGCACTGCAAGATCGCGTGCCGCCTCGAGGCCGAAAACGCTCGGGTACGTGGGTTTGCCCAGTGCGGCGTCCGCGCCCTTTTTCTTGCCGATCACGCTGGTTTCCCCGGTGACATCGAGGATGTCGTCCTGGATCTGGAACGCCAGCCCGATTTCGGCCCCGAAGGCCTTGAGCGCGGGGTAGGCGGGCGCGTGCGCCAGCCCGGCGGCGATGGCGCCCAGCTCGACGCTCGCCTGGATCAGGGCGCCGGTCTTGCGGCGGTGCATGCGTTCGATCGCCGCGGCGTTAAG
Organism: Steroidobacteraceae bacterium; assembly: GCA_035601675.1. Classification (GTDB taxonomy): domain Bacteria; phylum Pseudomonadota; class Gammaproteobacteria; order Steroidobacterales; family Steroidobacteraceae; genus FEN-1191. The sequence continues at coordinate 3,296 of DATNNU010000166.1, forward strand.
CCTGATGCCGATGGCTTCCAGATCAATCGCCTGGCCGCCGGCCATGCCCTCGATGCCGATCGCACGCGCCAGCGTCCCCTGCATCAACACGCGCTCTTCGGCGCTGCTGTCGGCCCCGGGCTGATGCCGCGGCTGCGCCAGCACCGCGAACGCCAGCGCCTGCAGCGCGTCGCCGGCGAGGATCGCGGTGCCTTCATCGAAGGCCCGATGGCAGGAGGGGCGGCCGCGCCGCAGGTCATCGTCGTCCATGGCCGGCAGATCGTCATGGATCAGGCTGTAGGCGTGGATCAGTTCGACCGCCGCTGCCGGTGCATCGAGGCGCAACACAGGCGCCCCAAAGGCCTCGCCGGTCAGATAGACCAGTACCGGCCGCAGGCGCTTGCCGCCGCCGAGCACGCTGTAGCGCATCGCCTGGCGCAGGCGCGCGGTGGCCTGATCCTCGCTCGCGAGCTCATGATCGAGCGCGCCCTCGATGCGCTGCTGATAGCTCGCGATGCTCGCTGCGAGAGCGCTGTCGCGCGCCGCGGAGCTCATTCCGAGGAGGCAGTCTCGAGGCTTGTGCTGGCGTCGACATCTTCGATCGCGACGTTGTCACCGCGCTGCAACAGCAGCTGCACTTTTTGTTGCGCGGCGCTGAGCGCGCTCTGGCATTCACGTGTCAGGCGCACGCCCTGCTCGAAGGTACGCAGGGCCTCATCGAGCGGCAGATCGCCCGCTTCCAGGCGCGTCACCAGCGATTCAAGCTGCGCCAACGCCGCTTCGAAAGCCGGGGGCGGCGCCGAGGATGCAGACTTCGATGCCATCGAATTACCCTAGCACAACTGCCACGACATTTAATCGTCGAGGGTCGTTGACGGGCGGGGCACTTGCGCATAGATTGCGCTTGATTAGAATTAGTCTAAAAGTGGGCTGACGCTATTTTACGGAGGTTACCGCTCATGAAACTCGTTGGAAGCAAGACCGAAAAGAATCTGAAAGACGCCTTTGCCGGCGAATCGCAGGCGAACCGTCGCTACCTGTACTTCGCGGCCAAAGCCGACGTCGAAGGCTACAACGATGTGTCGGCGGTGTTTCGTTCCACCGCCGAGGGCGAGACCGGCCACGCGCACGGCCACCTCGAGTATCTCGAGCAGGTGGGCGATCCGGCCACCGGATTGCCGATCGGGGAGACCAAGTTGAACCTCAAGTCCGCGATAGCGGGCGAGACGCACGAGTATTCGGACATGTACCCGGGCATGGCGAAGGCGGCGCGCGAGGAAGGCTTCAGCGAGATCGCCGACTGGTTCGAGACCCTGGCCAAGGCCGAGCGTTCGCACGCGAACCGCTTCGTGAAGGCGCTGGAAAGCCTGTAAGGGCTTCGAGGGTCAACGGACCGAAGCGGCCGTGAGTTCGGTGACGGATGGCGGCGGGCGCGAGGGCAGCCTCCAGGCACCCACCCGCCATCCGCTCAACTGGCGCGATGCCTCGTTCTACGACGAGGCCGCGCTCGATAAGGAACTGCACCGCGTCTTCGACATCTGCCACGGCTGCCGGCGCTGCTTCAGCCTCTGCCAGTCGTTCCCGCTCCTGTTCGATGCCATCGATGCCTCGCCGACGCTCGAGATCGATGGTGTCGACAAGCGCGTCTACTGGCAGGTGGTGGAGAACTGTTATCTGTGCGACATGTGCTACATGACCAAGTGTCCGTACGTGCCGCCGCATCCCTGGAACGTGGACTTTCCGCACCTGATGCTGCGTGCGAAAGCGGTGCGCGCGCGACGCGGTGAGCTCACGCTCGCCGAGCGCATGCTCAGCTCGACCGAGGCTGTCGGGCGCCTCGCCGGCATTCCGGTGGTGGCCGAGATCGTCAATGCGGCCAACCGCAACGGCGCCGCACGCAAGCTGCTCGACAAGGCGCTCGGTGTCGATCCGCGGGCGCCGCTGCCGAAGTATCACTCGAACACGGCGCGCCGGCGTCTGCGCAACACATTGCGCCGCGATCTGCCGCTGCAGGCCGGCGCAGGTACGCGCGGTCAGGTGGTGCTGTTTACCACCTGCTATGGCAATCGCAATGAACCGCAGCTGGCGCAGGACCTGGCAGCGGTATTCGAGCACAACGGCATTGCGCTGGTGCTGGCCGCCAGGGAGCGCTGCTGCGGCATGCCTAAGCTCGAACTCGGCGATCTTGAGTCGGTGGCACGATTCAAGCAAGACAACATCGCGCAGCTGCTCGGGTTGGTCGATGCGGGCTACGACATCGTGGCGCCGATTCCATCGTGCGTGCTGATGTTCAAAAAGGAGCTGCCGTTGATGTTTGCCGGCGACGCGCAGGTGCAGCGCGTTGCCGAGCACATGTTCGATCCGTTCGAGTACCTGATGTTGCGCCACAAGGCGGGATTGCTGCGCACGGATTTCAAGGCGCGGCTGGGCAAAGTCAGCTACCACGTCCCCTGTCACCTGCGGGTGCAGAACATCGGCCTCAAGACGCGCGATCTGCTGCGCCTGGTGCCTGACACGACGGTCGACGTGATCGAGCGCTGTTCGGGCCACAACGGCACCTACGCCGTCAAGAGCAAGTTTCGCGACGCCTCGATGAGGATCGGCGCCCCGGTGTTCCAGCGCGTCGCCAACGCCGCAGCGGACTACTATTCCAGCGATTGCCCGATGGCTGGCCACCAGATCGAGAGCGGCCTGGCGTCGGGGGCCGCCCCGACGCATCCGCTGGCGCTGCTGCGCATCGCCTACGGGATCTGAAGCGGTGCAGAAACTCGCCGCCACGCAGCTGATGTCGCTCGAGCAGTACGCGCGCGAGCGTCCGGGGTTGCGCGCCGGCATGATCGAGCATCGGCGCGCGCGCCAGCTGCGTATCGGCGAGCACTGCAGCTGGAGCTTCGAGGATCGGCGCACGGTGTACTACCAGGTGCAGGAGATGCTGCGCAGCGAGCGCATCTTCGAACCCGATGCGATTGCCGAGGAATTGGAAACCTACAATCCGCTGATCCCGGACGGCAGCAATCTCAAGGTCACGCTGATGATCGAATACGCGGAAGCCGCAGAGCGCGCACGGCGCCTGGCGGAGCTGCGCGGTTTCGAGCGCCGCTGCTGGATGCGGGTGGCCGGCTTCGATCCGGTGTACGCAATCGCCGATGAGGATATGGTGCGCGAGAATGACACCAAGACCTCGGCCGTGCACTTCCTGCGCTTCGAGTTCTCCGCGCCGATGATCGCCGGCGCCAAAGCCGGTGCCGCGCTCGCGGCCGGCGCCGATCACGCCGCGTATTGTCACAGCGTCGATCCGCTGCCTGAAGGCCTGCGGCAGGCATTGCTGGCAGACTTCGCCTGACCGCGGCGCTGCTGCGGGCGGCTCATCGGGCTTGATCGATCCGTCTGATTAGCTGCCAATCAGGCCCGATGAGTGCTCCGGTCAGGGGCGCGGTGTCTGCTAGAATCCGCGCCGCTTTCGTACCGCGCTGCGCGCGGGGAAGAGCCGCCGCGCGTCTGCATCGTCCTGAGCTGGAAAACAATGGCTGAGTCGTACACCGCATCCGATATCGAAGTGCTGAGCGG
>DATNNU010000167.1:0-5680 GCA_035601675.1 Steroidobacteraceae bacterium
AGCACCCGGTCACCGAGCTGGTCACCGACATCGATCTGGTCAAGGCCCAGCTGACGATCGCCGCCGGAGAGCCGCTGCAGTACGGGCAGGCCGATGTGCAGATCCGCGGCCATGCGATCGAATGCCGCATCAATGCCGAAGACGCCCGAACCTTCATGCCCTCACCCGGACCGATCAGGCTGTGGCATCCGCCCGGCGGTCCGGGCATCCGCGTCGATAGCCATGTGTACTCCGGCTACAACGTGCCGCCGCACTACGACTCGCTGATCGGCAAGCTGATTGCTCACGGCGATACGCGCGAAACCGCGATCGCTCGCATGCGCAACGCGCTGTCCGAACTGGTGGTCGAGGGCATCAAGACCAACACCGCGCTGCATCAGGAAATCCTGGCGCATGCCGCTTTTCACACCGGCGGACTCGACATTCACTATCTGGAGCGGCGATTGGGTCTGAAGTGATCCCGGGCGCGATATGGCCTATCTCGAGCTGAGCTTTGAGCTCGGTGAACTCAACCCTGCGAGCGCGGAGGCCGCCTGTCTGCAGGCCGGCGCGCTCTGCGTCACCTTCAGCGATGCCAGCGACGAGCCGGTGTTCGAGCCAGGGCCAGGCGAGCTGCGCCTGTGGCGGCGGACCCGGCTGCAGGCACTCTATGACGCAGGACGCGCCGACGCGGCATTGATCGCCACGCTCGCGGCCGCGGTCGGTATCGAACCGTCGCGGCTGGCGGCGCGCCCCCTCGCCGATCGGGTCTGGGAGCGCGAGTGGCTGCGTGACTTCCACGCCATGCGCTTCGGCCGGCGGCTGTGGATCTGCCCGCGGCATGAATCGGTCGCCGATCCCGACGCCGTGGTGGTGCGGCTCGACCCCGGTCTCGCCTTCGGTACCGGGACGCATCCGTCCACGGCGTTGTGCCTGCAATGGCTGGATCGCACGCCCTTGTCCGGCCTCAGCGTCGTAGATTACGGCTGCGGCGCCGGCGCGCTCGCGATCGCAGCCCTCAAGCTCGGCGCCCGGCGCGCCTTTGCGTTCGACATCGACCCGCAGGCGCTGCTGGCAACCAGCGAGAACGCCATCGATAACGGGGTGGCCGACCGGCTGCAGCTGTGCGAGCGCAGCGGGGATATTCCGGGGAGTTGCGATGTACTGCTCGCCAATATCCTGGCCGAGGTGTTGATATCGCTGAATCAGCAGTTGGCAGCGCTGTTGCCGCCGGGCGGGTACGCGCTGCTGGCCGGCATACTGGCCGACCAGGAATCAGCAGTGGCGAGCGCGTTCCTGAAGTGGTTTGATATCAGCCGCTATGCCCAGCGCGACGGCTGGGTGGCGCTGGCCGGCACACGCTATTGAATCGACTTGGGATTTGACACGCTAGGACTCAGCATCATCAACGCCATATTGATACCGCACCTGCCCACTAGCGCTACCGGAAAGTCATAGCACCCGCTACTGGTTCCATGTTTACCGTCTGCCCCAAATGCACCCTGACGCTGGCCGTGACCGCGGCCGACCTGCGTACCGGTCAGGGTTACGTGCGTTGTGGCCGTTGCCTGAATGTCTTCAATGCGCTGCTGGCGCTCAGCGAGGAGCCGGCCAGCGCGGGCGCACCGACGCCGGTATATTCACAAGCCGATCCGGCATCCTCATCGCAGATCAGCGCCGCGCTCGCGTCCGACGCCGACGATCCCGAGCATTTCCAGGATCGCCCCGAGGTTCGCATTCATCCGCCAAACGACACCGTGCCGCGCACCTATCTGACGACCGAGCGCTCCAGCGATGGCGCCATCGAGAATGAATCGAGTCTAGCCGACGGCACCGGCAGCTTCGAGACCATCGTGCTGGAAGGCGATACGATCTCGCAGACCGAAGAATTCGTGCCCGAAGAGTCTATAGATAGTGAAATCGCCGCGCTGACACAGCGCCTGAGCGTGGCCTCGTATCCGTCGCAGGAGGAGCAGGCGGGCAACCCGCACGCCGACCCAATGCGGGCGGCCGAGGCTCCCGCCGGGGCATCCGGTACTCAGGCCTCAGCGATGCAACGGGCCGCCGCGCTGGGCGCGGAACTGGACACTGGGGATATCGTCGCCGCGCCGCCGCCGCGGCGCGGCGGCTGGACCGCCGGCTGCACCGTTCTCGTGCTGCTGCTGGCGGTGCAGGGGATAAATCACTGGCGCGATGCGCTCGCCGCAGCACCGGCTTGGAGCGCACCGATCGGACGCCTGTATGACAGCCTCGGCGTGCCGCTCGATCCGCACTGGAACCTCACCGCGTATGACGTTCGCCAGCAGGGCGCGGCAGCCGATCCGAGCGATAGCCACGTGATCCACGTGCGCCTGAGCGTGGCCAACCGCGAGCAGCGCCCGCTGCCGGTGCCGTTGCTGCGACTGACGCTGCTCGACCGCTACGGCAAGGCGATCGCCGCGCGTGACCTGACACCGGCCGAGTACTGGCCGGCCGGCCACGCGGCGCGCGGCTTCCTCGCCCACGATGAGCGCATCGACAGTGAGGTCGCGGTGCGCGACCCAGCTGCCGACAGCGCCAGCTTCGAACTCGATGTGTGCCTGAGGAGCCCTCGTGGCGCGGTGCGTTGTGCCGGCGACACGACCGCGGCCGCCGCCCCGATACCGTGAACCTGCAGATTGCTCACTACCAGCTCGCCGGCCGAGCGCTGCTGGCGCCGATGGCCGGCGTGACCGACCGGCCGTTCAGGCAGCTCTGTCGTCGTTTCGGAGCGACGCTCGCGCCAGCGGAAATGCTCAGCGCGGACCAGCGCTTGTGGAGCTCCGGCAAGTCGCAGCGGCGCATGGACCACGCGGGAGAACCCGAGCCACGCGTAGTGCAACTGGTGGGCAGCGAGCCCGAGGAGCTGGCCGCCGCGGCGCGCACCAATATCGATCTGGGTGCGCACATCATCGACATCAACATGGGCTGTCCGGCGAAAAAGGTCTACAACCGCCATTGCGGATCGGCGCTACTGGCCGACGAAGCGCTGGTCGAACGCATCCTCACCGCGGTGCGGCGCGCGGTATCGGCGCCGGTCACGCTGAAAATCCGTACCGGCACCGATCCGACGCGGCGCAATGCCCCGCGCATCGCTGCACTGGCGCAGCGGTGCGGCATAGCGGCACTTGCGATTCATGGCCGCACGCGCAGCGATCTGTTTCGCGGCGCCGCAGAATACGACACGATCCGACAGGCGCGCGGTCAGACTACCCTGCCGCTGATTGCCAATGGCGACATCGATTCGCCACAGCGCGCGCGCGCGGTACTTGATTTCACCGGCGCAGAAGGAGTAATGATCGGCCGCGCGGCGCAAGGTGCACCATGGATTTTTCGCGATGTCAATGCGTATGTCGCAACCAATCAATTCGCTGCGCCACTCTTGCGCGCATCGAAAACTGAGATCATTCTTCAGCACCTCGAATCCCTGTATGAGTTCTATGGCGAACACGCAGGGGTACGAATGGCGCGTAAGCATCTTGGCTGGTACTGCCGGCAACATTCCGAAGCGAGCGAACTGCGGCAACGATTGATGGCGGCAGAGGACTCGGCTTCGCAGTTCTTGGCGGCGAAGCAAGGCTTCGAGCACTGGGCAGAACTGCAAGCGGCCTGAACGCGAACGTTCGGACTGGCTAAAGGGAAGCGCGAGCATGTTGAAGAAGAAAACTCGCAGATCAGGTACAGAACCGATGATCAGAGCGAATGGCGTTAGACTCAACGGCAAGGAAATGCCGCTGCGCAGTCACACCGAACACGCACTGCACGATTACTTTTCAAGCCTGAATGGTCACCGGCCCGCGCGCATGTATGACATGGTGCTGCGCGAGGTCGAGGAGCCGCTGTTCCGCGCGGTGCTCGATTACGCCGCCGGCAACCAGAGCCGCGCGGCCGTGATACTCGGCATCAATCGCGGCACGCTGCGCAAGAAACTGCGAGAGCTGGGCCTGTCCGAGTGATCACGGGGCTGATGCGGCATCGTGCACCCCTGCGCCGCCCGCTGTCTGGCCCCGCACCCGGGATGGCGGCCGTGATCTGATGTCGGCGGCCATCCGGCGGGCGCTGCTCTCGGTCTCGGACAAGCGTGGACTCGCGGACTTTGCCGCCGCATTGCAGCGCCACGGCGTCGAGTTGTTGGCTAGCGGCGGTACCGCCAGCTTCCTGACCGATGTCGGCCTGCAGGTGCGCGCGCTTTCGCAATACACCGGCTTCCCCGAGCTCATGGGGGGGCGGCTCAAGACGCTGCATCCGCGGGTGCACGGCGGCCTGCTGGGCCGGCGCGCCATCGACGATGAGGCCATGCGCGCGCACGGCATCGAGCCGATCGATCTGCTGGTGGTCAATCTCTATCCCTTTGCCGCCACGATCGCGCGGCCGGACTGTAGTTACGCCGAGGCGATCGAGCATATCGACATCGGCGGCCCGGCGATGCTGCGCGCCGCCGCCAAGAACCATGCCGACGTCACCGCGCTGGTCGATCCGGGGGATTATGCCGCTGTCCTGGCCGAGATCGACGAGCTCGGGGGCACCTCGATCGATACCCGTTCGCGCCTCGCGGCCAAAGCCTTTGCGCACACTGCCCGCTACGACACCGTGGTCGCGGCCTATCTGCAGCAGCGCCAGGGCTACGAGGACGACGGCTTCGACCAGCAGCTGGCCCTGTACTTCGATAAGCAGCAGGATCTGCGCTACGGCGAAAACCCGCATCAACGGGCGGCTTACTACCGCAGTCCGCTCGCCCGCGGCGGCTCGGTAACCACCGCCCGGGTGCTGCAGGGCAAGGAGCTGTCGTACAACAACATCGCCGACGCCGACACGGCCATTGAGTGCGTACGGCAGTTCGCCGGCGCGGCCTGCGTCATCGTCAAGCACGCCAATCCCTGCGGGGCGGCGCTTGGCGCCAGTGCGCTCGAGGCCTACACCGGCGCCTACCGCACCGACCCGACCTCCGCCTTCGGCGGCATCATCGCTTTCAATCGCGCGCTCGACGGCATGACCGCGCGCGCCATTCTCGAGCGCCAGTTCGCCGAAGTCATCGCCGCCCCCAGCGTGAGCCCCGAGGCGCTGGCGGCGCTCGCCGCCAAGCCGAATCTGCGCCTGCTCGAGACCGGCGAGCTGCTCGCCGACACCGGCGAAGAACTGGAGCATCGCACGGTCACCGGCGGACTGCTGCTGCAGCAGCGCGACGCCGGCCGTGTCGATGCCGCCGATCTGAAGATCGTCAGCCGCCGCCGGCCCGACGCGCGTGAGCTCGCCGACCTGCTGTTCGCCTGGCAAGTGGCCAAGTTCGTGAAATCAAACGCGATCGTATTCGCACGCGACGGCGCTACGATCGGCGTCGGCGCCGGCCAGATGAGCCGGGTGTTCGCCACGCGTATCGCAGCGCTGAAAGCGGCCGATGAGAAGCTGCAATTACGCGGCGCGGTCATGGCTGCCGACGCGTTCTTCCCATTTCGCGACGGCATCGAGCTCGCGGCCAGCTACGGCATTGCGGCGGTGATCCACCCGGGCGGCTCGGTGCGCGACCCCGAAGTGATCGCGGCGGCCGACCAGCACGGCATGGCCATGGTGCTCACCGGCATACGCCACTTCCGGCATTAGCGCGGCCAGCGATCGATAAAAGTCCTGATCGTCGGCGGCGGCGGCCGCGAACATGCACTGGCCTGGAAATGCGCGCAGTCGCCGC